>JAZKTK010000092.1:0-12248 GCA_036625595.1 Haloarculaceae archaeon
CCCTCGCCGATGAACTTGTGCACGAGCTCCGAGCCGGCCATCTTGATGAAGGTGGCGTCGGTCTGGTTCGCGACGGCTTTCGCCAGCATCGTCTTCCCCGTGCCTGGTGGGCCGTGCAAGAGCACGCCAGACGGTGGGTCGATACCCACGTCCTCGAACATACCGGGGTTCTTGAGCGGCATCTCGACAGTCTCGCGAACTTCCTCGACCTGTTCTTCGATTCCGCCGATGTCCGTGTAGTCGACGCCAGGGGACTCTTCGACTTGCATCACACGAGCACGCACGTCCGTCTCGTCGTCGAGACTTTTGACGATGGACAGAGAGTTGTTGACCGCGACCCGGGAGTCGGGTTCCAGCGAGTCACGCATCTCGTCGGTGACTTCGGTCAACGCTTCCTGGTTGTTGCCGTGCTGTTTGATGATAACGCCCTCGTCGGTGAGTTCCTGGACTGTGGCCACGAACAGCGGCGACTGCTTGAGCTTCTTGTTCTCGTGAGTGAGCCGCTCCAGCTTCTGCTGGTACTTGTTGTTCTCGGCGTTGGCATCGAGGAGTTTGTCTCGCATCTCCTCGTTCTGGGCTTCGAGTACCTCCAGTCGCTCCTGGAGTGAGTCAATCATCTCCTGCTGGGAGACGTCTTCGTCGTACGGCATATCGACGTCGTCCACAGTATCGGTCATTACACCCCTTCTAGTGCACCGCCTAATAAGAGGTTTCGGGTCAGTTCCAACTGCTGATATTTCGGTTCAGGCCCACGGCAGTTGTTACCACGCTCACGCCGCTTGCTAGCCGTTTCGATAGCGGCAATGGAATGTCCAATAGTAATAAAATAGATTGGGAAATATTATTAGTCTGTATTGCTGAAAGAGTAGTACAATGAGTGCATCCGAGACAGCCGCCACCGAGTCCGGTGGCGACGAGAGTGGATGGAGTGCAGTAGCGGACCTGCCGCCGAGTGCAAAGTTGGTCGCAAAGGTACTGGAATACAACGACACGCTGACGCAGAGTCAACTGGCCGACGAGACGATGCTCCCCCCGCGGACGGTCAGGTACGCACTGAGCCGACTAGAAGACGTTGGTGTCGTCACCTCACGGTTTTCTTTTGCCGATGCGCGCAAGCGTATCTATACGCTCGAAATCGAGTGAGCGAGCGCGGTTCGTCCGACTGGCGACTACTTTCACCTCGCTCTAACAACGCATAAACAGCCCGGCCGTCTACCACTCCGCAATGACCCGGGTCATCCACACGGGGGATACACATCTTGGCTATCAGCAGTATCATCGGCCCGAGCGACGCGAGGACTTTCTGGACGCCTTCCGTCAGGTCGCGAAAGACGCTATCGACGACGACGTTGCTGCCGTCGTCCACGCCGGTGACCTCTTTCACGACCGCCAACCGACCCTCCCCGACATCATGGGTGCGATGTCAGTCCTGCAGCTGCTCGACGACGCCGATATTCCATTTCTTGCCGTCGTCGGCAACCACGAATCCAAACGCGACGCCCAGTGGCTCGACCTCTTCGAGTCACTCGGGTTGGCGATACGGCTCGGTCCGGAACCGGTCGAACTCGACGACGTGGCCTTCTATGGCCTCGACTTCGTCGCCCGCGCGAAACGCGATGACCTGCAGTACGACTTTATCCCCCACGACGCCGAACACGCCGTGCTGGTTTCACACGGCCTCTTCCAGCCGTTTCCACACGGTGACTGGGACGCACAGAAGGTGCTTGCCGAGGCCAACGTCGCCTTCGACGCCGTCCTGCTCGGTGACAACCACAAACCACAGACCAAGCAGGTCGAGGAACCTCACGATGCGTGGCTAACCTACTGCGGGTCGACCGAGCGCGCGAGCGCGGACGAACGCGACGAGCGTGGCTACAATCTAGTTGTCTTCGACGACGACATCGACATCCGTCGGCGCGGCCTCGACACACGCGAATTCGTCTTCGTTGACGTAGAACTTGGCGAGGGAGAGGGTGCCGAGCGCGTCCGGGAACGCGTCGGACAGTACGACCTCGCAGATGCCGTCGTGGTCGTCTCGATCAGCGGCGAGGGTGACCCGATTGCCCCGGCGACAATCGAGGAGTTCGCCGACGACCGTGGTGCGCTGATTGCCCGTGTCACCGACCACCGCGAACTAACGGACGAAGGCGACGTGGACGTGAGCTTCGCCGACCCCGATGAGGCCGTCCGCGAGCGGATTCGCGACCTCGGACTCAGTCCGGCGGCCCGCGACCTCGACGAGACAATTCGTGCGAGCAAGGTCCCAGACTCGAACGTCGCCGACGCCGTCGAAGAGAGAGTTCAGGAGTTCGCCGCCGACGCCGACAGCGGCGCCTTCCAGTCGGCAGCGGATTCCGGTCACGACACCGACGGACAGCCAACAACCGCTGACGGAGGAGGGGAAGCAGGCGAGACAACTGGCGATGACGACGGGCAGGTGACGATGGAGGACTACCTATGAGATTCGACCGCATCCGCCTGGAGCAGTTCAAGTGCTACGACGAGGTGGACGTAACACTCGACCTCGGCGTGACGGTCATCCACGGCCTCAACGGCAGCGGGAAATCCTCGCTGCTGGAGGCGTGCTTTTTCGCACTCTACGGCTCGAAGGCACTGGAGAAGACACTAGACGAGGTTGTCACCATCGGAGCCGACAGCTCGGTCGTCGAACTGTGGTTCACCCACGACGGCGAGTCCTACCACATCGAGCGCCGACTCAGTGTCAGAAACGGGAGCGCACAGACGACCAAGGCCGTTCTGGAGGGACCGGAGGGAACCTACGAGGGTGCACGCGACGTTCGAGGTCGCGTGGCAGAGCTGCTCCGGATGGACAACGAGGCGTTCGTCAACTGCGCGTACGTCCGCCAGGGCGAGGTCAACAAGCTTATCAACGCCTCGCCGGGCGAGCGCCAGGACATGCTCGACGACCTGCTCCAACTCGGCAAGCTGGAGGAGTACCGCGAACGGGCCAGCCAGGCCCGTGTGGGCGTCGGGCGCGTCCGCGACGACAAACAGGGTGCACTCTCGGAAATCCAGGCCCAGATTGCTGATAAAGAAAAAAAAGACCTCCACGACCGACTCAACGGCCTCCAGTCGGAGCTGGCCGAGGTAGAGAGCGACATCGACCGCTTCGATTCGAATCGACAGAACGCCGAACAGACGCTCGAAGATGCCAAGTCGGTGCTCGAAGAGTACGAGGACAAACAGCAGGAACTGGCCGACCTGACTGCGGACATCGACGACCTCCGGGAGAAAATCGAAGAGACAGAACGCGAACGCGAGCAGTTAGCCGACGAACTAACCGAGGTACGCGAGGAGAAAACTGAGTCAGTCGAACGGCGCGACGAACTGCTTGTTGAAACTGACCTCGACACTGCGAACGCCGAGGCAGTGAGGGCCCAAGCGGACGAACTCGAAGAGGAAATCAACGAAGTGACCGAGCGCATTCGTGAGCTGAGTGTCGAAAAGAAAGAACACGACAGCGACGCCGAGAACGCGAATCAGCGAGCCGGCGAACTGGAGTCGCAGGCCGAATCAAAACGCGAGGAGGCAGGCGAACTCGAACAGGACGTAACCGACGCACGAGACCTGCTTGCAGAGAAACGCGAACAACTGGAGACTATCGACGAGGAAATCGCCGAGCATCGTGCAGCCTTCGCAGATGCACCCGTCGGGGTCGGGGAGGCCGACACAGAGCGGGAAGCCGTCGCAACAGAACTGGCAGACGTACGCGAAGAGCGCGCGGGAACCGAAGAGAAACTGGCCAGCGCGGAGGAGCGCCTCGCGGAGGCCCAGTCCCTACTCGATGCCGGGAAATGTCCGGAGTGTGGTCAGCCAGTCGACGGGTCGCCGCACGTCGAATCAATCGACGACCGCCGAACAGAGGTCGAGCAACTGGAAGAAGACCTGCAGTCACTCCGCGAACGCGAGTCGGAACTCGCCGAGAAACTGGAGCGACTGGAAGAGTTGGCCGAACACGAAGCGGCTATCGAGAACCGGGAGAGCGACCGGTCGAACGTCGAGCAACTGGTCGAAGAGCGGGAAGCCACGCTCTCGGAGAAGTCAGAGAAAGCAACGGACCTTCGCGAAGAAGCAGCGGAACTGGAGAGTGAAGCCGAGCAGGTTCGCGAGACGGCAGCTGAGGCGCGCGAACAGGCCGCCGAGAGCCGGGAAGCGATTGCGGAGTGCAACCAGGAGAAGGCCGAACTGACGGAGCGGGTCGACCGACTGGAGAAGCTGGAAGCCGAAATCGAGCGGGCTTCGGACCTCGACGACCGAATCGAGCAGATTCGGGAGGCGCGCGCGGAGAAAGACGAGCGCAACGAGGAGCGCCGCGAGCACCTGGCGGACAAACGCGAGCGCCGGAGCGAACTACAGGAGGCGTTCGACGAAGACCGCATCGAGGAGGCCAGAGGTGAGAAAGAGCGCGCCGAGTCGTATCTCGAACAGGTCCGAGAGAAGCTCTCGGAGTTGGAAGACGAGAAGTCCCGTCTGCAGAATGACATCGGTGGCGTGAAAGCGGAAATCGACGACCTGGAGACGCTCCGG
This sequence comes from Haloarculaceae archaeon, assembly GCA_036625595.1. GTDB lineage: Archaea > Halobacteriota > Halobacteria > Halobacteriales > Haloarculaceae > Salinibaculum. The sequence goes on from JAZKTK010000092.1 coordinate 4,549, forward strand.
GACCGCCGCGACCAGATTGCAGCGACCGTCGAGAAGTTGGATTCGCTGTACGAGGAAGCCGAACAGTTACAGGAGATGTACGGGCAGTTGCGCGCGGAACTCCGCCAGCGCAACGTCGAGAGTCTCGAACGGATGCTCAACGAGACGTTCGACCTGGTCTACGAGAACGACTCCTACTCGCGGCTGGAACTCGACGGGGAGTACGAACTCACGGTCTACCAGAAAGACGGCGAGACACTCGACCCCGAGCAGCTCTCGGGCGGCGAGCGAGCACTCTTTAATCTCAGTCTCCGGTGTGCCATCTACCGGCTGCTCGCGGAAGGCATCGAAGGGGCGGCCCCGATGCCACCGCTCATCCTGGACGAGCCGACCGTCTTCCTCGATTCAGGCCACGTCTCACAGCTGGTGGAGTTGGTCGGCGCGATGCGGGACCTGGGCGTCGAGCAGATACTGGTCGTCAGTCACGACGAGGAACTCGTGGGAGCGGCCGACGACCTGCTCCGAGTTCGGAAGGACGCAACGACGAACCGTTCGACCGTCGAACGCGCGGAGACTGCCGATGGCGCGCTGCTGGCGGAAGCCGACGACTAGTCGGCGTCGGTCTGGAGAAGCGCCAGTGCCTCGCTTGCTTTGGCTGTCGTGGCGTAGCCCCGCTGGCCGTTTGCCGTCGCCTCCTCGACGAGTCCGGCGGCGCGAAATTCAGTGAGCAGTCCGTGGAGGTCACTCTCACAGAGGTCGTACGCAGAGAGAAGCGTCCGGATACCGACCGGGCTCTGGGCGTCGATTTCGAGCAGGAGACCCAGCGCGCGTTCGTCGTGAGCAGCGGTCACGACGCGTCGAATTGTCTCGGGGAGCGCGCTGGCCGCCGTCTCCAGCGGTGACTCACCGTCGACGAGTTCCCACTCGTCGTTCGACAGATGGCGTTGTTCGCCAGTTGTCGGGTCACGGACGAGACTCGACTGGCTCGACTCTTTGAGCAAGAGATAGCGATTGTCGTCCGCGTCTCGGACCGTGCGCATACCGCTGTTTCGTGGCGTTCGGAGTTACTCGTTGTGGTTGTCGCCAGAACCGTCGTCTCCGTCGTCGCTCGCTGTGCCGCCGCTGTCGTCGCCATCACCGACCCGCTCTTCGATGACCTCCTTCGCACTGCGATATCGGTAGAAGCCGTAGCCGAGGACGAGACAGCCGGCAACAGTCAGTTGCCATCCAAGGGTCGGATTTTCTTGAAAGATGACGAACATCACACCGAGGCTGACGGCGAGCAGGCCGACGTTGAAAACGGCAACGAGCGTCCAGAACGTCCCCTCGACGACGGGGTCGGCATCTCTGCTCGAAAGGTCTGGGGCTTCGGGAATCGTCGGTCCTAACGTCTCCTCTTCGGGTTCCTGATACTGCTCGTCGAGTTCGCCGTATTCGGCGAAGGGGGCTGGTTCCTCGTCCCCGGCATCGGTCCCGTCAGACACGTCTCCTGGTTCTCCGTCGAGCGCAAAATACAGTTCGGTCAACCGCCACTCCGTGGGGACGCCTCAGACCATCTCTTCGAGTTGGACTGTCCGGTCAGCCTGGACCCACGCGAGTGGGTTTTCCGTGTCGTAGAACACGGTGTCGTCGTCTTCCTCGTAGGCACCGACGGCCGCGACTGACTCTGGCTCCGGCGCGGTCGACCGTGCGGTCACTTCGCTATCGCTACTACGTGCCGTCTCCCGATCCGTACCTTCGCTCATCTATGGAACTGGTATGACACACCGTACCAAATACTTTCCGGCACCGGTAATGGTTCCTTTCAGTTGCTATAGGAGGAACCTAACGGAGCGAACGGTTCCGGGGCCGTCCCCCAGACCGTCGGGATTTTACGCACCCGTATCGAACAGACGGGCATCAATGGGCCAGTTCGAAATCGGGGATTTCGGGGAGGACGCTGACGACAACGGCCGGCCTGCCGAAGAGGCCGCGGCCGTCGCGGGCAACGGTGGGTCAAACGCCACCCACGTCGATCCCTCCGAGCAACTCTACCCGGACGCCGACGATTCTATCGAACTAGTCGTCACGCAGGTCGACTACACTATCGAGGGCAACGGTGCCGACGAACGACCAGTCGTCCACGTCTTCGGCCGAACCGAAGCGGAAGAGCCTGTCCACGTGCGCGTCCACGAGTTCCGGCCGTACTTCTATGCTCCTGCCGAGAACATTACGGAAGGTCGTCTCCGGGAGTACGACCGCATCACTGGCTGGGAAGAAACTGACGAGAACGGCGAGCCCTACGAGTCGATTCGTGGGGAACGCCTGGTGAAGATATTCGGCCAGACGCCGCGCGACGTGGGCCAGATTCGTGACGAGTTCGACCACTACGAGGCGGACATCCTCTTCCCGAATCGCCTGCTCATCGACAAGGACATCACCAGCGGCGTGCGCGTCCCGGCCCGTATCGTCGACGACGAGACCGACCGCACGACGATTCGCGCCCACCACGACGAACTCGAACCAGTCGAGGTGGCAGCCCCACTTCGCGTCAACGTCTTCGACATCGAAGTCGACGACCGTTCTGGCTTCCCCGAAGAGGGCGAGGAACCCATCATCTGTCTCACTTCGCACGATTCCACACTCGACGAGTATCTCGTCTGGCTGTTCGACGCCCCCAATGGCGATGCCGAACTACCGACGGACCTCTCGAACCACGACCCGCTCGACGAGGACGCAGACATCGAAGTCCGAACCTTCGACACAGAGGAGGCAATGCTTGAGGCTTTCCTCGATTACATCGACGAGACCGACCCCGACGTGCTCAGCGGATGGAACTTCGACGACTTCGACGCACCCTATCTCATCGACCGTCTGGACCGACTCGACGGCGGCACCGACCACGACCTGGATTTCAACCGCCTCTCCCGCGTCGACGAGGTCTGGCGCAGCGACTGGCAGGGTCCCGACATCAAGGGCCGCGTCGTCTTCGACCTCCTCTATGCCTACCAGCGGACGCAGTTCTCCGAACTGGACTCCTACCGACTCGACGCGGTGGGCGAACAGGAACTTGGCGTCGGCAAGGAACGCTACACCGGCGACATCGGCGACCTCTGGGAGAACGACCCAGAACGGCTGCTGGAGTACAACGTTCGGGACGTGGAGCTCTGTGTCGAACTGGACCGCGAACAGGACATCGTCGACTTCTGGGACGAGGTCCGCCAGTTCGTCGGCTGCAAGATAGAGGACGCCACCACACCGGGAGACGCCGTCGACATGTACGTCCTCCACAAACTCCACGGCAAGTTTGCGCTCCCCTCGAAAGGCCAACAGGAGAGCGAGGACTACGAGGGGGGTGCCGTCTTCGAACCCATTACCGGCGTGCGCGAGAACGTGAGCGTGCTCGATCTTAAGTCGCTCTATCCGATGTGCATGGTCACGACGAACGCGTCACCAGAAACCAAGGTCGACCCCGACGAGTACGACGGCGAAACCTACCGCGCGCCAAACGGGACCCACTTCCAGAAGGAACCCGACGGCGTCATCCGGGAGATGGTCGACGAGCTCCTATCAGAACGCGAAGAGAAAAAGTCACTTCGGAACGAGCATGACCCTTCGAGCCCCGAATACGAGCAGTTTGACCGGCAGCAGGCAGCGGTCAAGGTGATTATGAACTGCTTCACACCGGATACGGACGTGCTGACACCACAGGGTATTCGTGGGATTCGGGATCTCGATGTCGGAGACGAGGTGTATTCACTCGATCCGGAAACGATGGAGATGGAAATCAAGCCAGTCGTCGAGACGCAGTCGTATCCCGATTATGACGGTGAACTGATCGACATCGAGACGAGCAAAATCGACTTCAGCGTGACTCCGAATCACCGGATGCTCGTCCGGAAAAACGAGACGAACGGTATCACCGAAGACGGGTGGGATTTCGAAGAAGCAGGAAATCTGGATCAAGCGACGAACTACGAGCTGCCCCACGACTGGGACGGCCCCGATGGAGAACCACGAAATAAAGTGGATCTCACCGAATACGTCGACGAGTACGAGGTCTGGGTTCGGCCGTCAGTTCACGGACATACGTTTGCCTCGGAAATCGGCTACTACCCCGACAAGGTGTTGAAAAACGACGTAGGTGAGGAAGGATACGTGTTCGACCCAGATGAGTTCGAAGAGCACAGAGAGTACATCGAATCGATCGCGGACCGAACGTACATACACGCCGAATCCGGACGAAAGTGGATTCCACGAACCTACGAGGGCGACGATTTCCTCGAACTGCTGGCCTGGTACATCACAGAGGGGAACGTCTACACGTCCGAAACGAAGGAATTCGGCGAGAAGCTCCGCGGGTCAGCGACGACAGTGAAAATAGCGCAGGACGCGCCTGCTGTTCCGGATGGGGGAGAAAGTGACCACAGCACTATCGGTCAGTTGCTCGACCGGATGGAACTGGACTACTACGTCGACGACCAGTGTTACCAGTTCACATCCCAGCTTTTCGGCAACTTACTCGAGAATATCTGTGGCGCCGGCAGCTTTGAGAAGCAAATCCCCGAGTTCGTGTTCACGTTGAGTGAAGAGCAAAAGCAGCGTTTCCTTGAGACGCTCATCGCTGGCGACGGAGACCGGCAAACGAACTCGTGGCGATACACAACGTCGAGTGAGCAGTTGCGTGACGACGTACTCCGACTCTGTGCACATATCGGACTGACAGCACACTACAACCGAAACAGTGGGTCCTGGAGAATCTACGTTAGCGAAGACGCCAAAAATACCCTCCGAATGCATCGGAGTGCCGAGCGAAGTCAGGCCGAGGACGGCGTCTACTGTGTCACAGTGAAGGACAATCACACGCTGCTCGCCGGCCGGAACGGCAAGTTCCAATTCGTCGGGCAGTCGCTCTATGGCGTCCTTGGATGGGACCGGTTCCGGCTCTACGACAAGGAGATGGGGGCCGCCGTTACAGCGACGGGCCGAGAGGTCATCGAATACACTGACGAAGTCGTCCAGAACGAAGGCTATGAAGTGGTCTACGGTGACACTGACTCAGTCATGCTGGAGGTTGGGGACATTGGTCCAGAGGATGTCAAAGGAGAAGTCCAGGTCACCGACGAGATGCGCGAAAAACACCCAGAAATGGACGACGACGAACTTGAAACAATCGCGGCGACCATCCAGAAAGGGTTCGAGTTAGAGGAGACAATAAACGACTCCTATGACGAGTTTGCACTCGAAAAGTTGAACGCCCAGTTTCACCGCTTCGAAATCGAGTTCGAGAAACTCTATCGGCGCTTCTTCCAGGCGGGGAAAAAGAAGCGCTACGCGGGTCACATCGTCTGGAAGGAGGGCAAGGACGTCGACGACATTGACATCACGGGCTTCGAGTACCAGCGCTCGGACATCGCGCCAATCACCAAGGAAGTCCAGAAGGAAGTCATCGACATGATTGTCATGGGTGAGGACACCGAGACAGTCACGGAGTACCTCCACGAAGTCATCGAGGACTTCCGGGCAGGGAACGTCTCGCTCGATGACGTGGGCATCCCCGGCGGCATCGGCAAGAAACTGGATAATTACGACACCGATACCGCGCAGGTCCGCGGGGCGAAGTACGCCAACCTCCTGCTGGGGACGAACTTCCAGCGCGGTTCGAAACCGAAGCGCCTCTACCTGAAGAAGGTCCACCCCGACTTCTTCCAGCAGGTCCAGTCTGAGCAGGGACTGGACCCCTCCGAAGACCCGCTGTACGGGGAGTTCAAACGGGACCCGGACGTCATCTGCTTCGAGTACGACGACCAGGTGCCCGACGCGTTCGAAGTCGACTGGGACAAGATGCTCGACAAGACGCTGAAAGGCCCCATCGAACGCATTATCGAAGCGCTCGGCATCTCCTGGGAAGAAGTCAGATCCGGACAGGAACAGACGGGTCTCGGCCAGTATATGTAGCCGCCACTGTCAGCCCGAGAGTTGTACACATAGAAAATTAATTTTTCCTTTACGGAAGCTTGGGCATGGGAATGCGAAAGCATTATGGGTGATTGGCACCATCTTTCGGTTGACCTAAGACTACCATGGCTACACTCGAAATCGATAACCTCCAGGCGAAAGTTGCCGAAGAGGACGGCGAGACGATTCTTCGTGGCGTCAACCTCGAAGTACGCAGCAACGAGATTCACGCGCTGATGGGACCAAACGGCAGTGGGAAATCCACGCTGGCGAAGATTATCGCTGGCCACCCTGCCTACGAGGTTACCGGCGGAGACGTGCTCCTTCACCTCGACGACGACGAGTTCGACGAGGAGATTCCCGAAGATATGCAGACGTGGGACCTGCTCGACCTCGAACCGAACGAACGTGCCGCACTCGGCATCTTCCTCGGGTTCCAGTACCCCGCGGAAATCGAGGGCGTCACGATGGTGAACTTCCTCCGAACGGCGCTCAACGCCAAACTCGAAGAACGCGAGGAACTCTTCGAGGACGAAGAAGAGGAAGCGGCTTCGGAGGAATCGACGAACGAGGACGCCGCAGGCTACGACACCTCCCCGATGGAGGGCAACGTCGAGGAAGGCGAAATCGGCGTCGCCGAGTTCCAGCAGATTCTCCAGGAGAAAATGGAGCAACTTGACATGGACGAGAAGTTCGCCAACCGCTACCTCAACGCGGGCTTCTCCGGTGGGGAGAAAAAACAGAACGAGGTGCTTCAGGCCGCGATTCTGGAGCCCTCCATTGCAGTTCTGGACGAAATCGACTCGGGGCTCGACATCGACCGTCTGCAGGACGTCTCCAACGGAATCAACGCACTCCGCGACGAGCAGGGAGCAGGTATCCTTCAGATTACGCACTACCAGCGCATTCTCGACTACGTCGAGCCGGACCACGTCCACGTGATGCTCGACGGCGAAATCGCAAAGAGCGGTGACGCGTCGCTGGCCGAGAAACTCGAGGACAAGGGATACGACTGGGTCCGCGAAGAAGTCTACGAGGCGGCGTAACGCGGAAACCATCAGGACCACAACATTACAACAATGAGTTCAGACCAAGACCACCTACAAGAGACCGACACCGAAAAGCGGTTCGAGTTCAAGAAGGAGGAGCATTCCGCCTTCGAGACGGAGAAGGGCCTCACGGAGGAGACCGTCCGGGTCATCTCCGAGGACAAGGACGAGCCCGAGTGGATGCTCGAGCGCCGCCTTCGTGCACTCGAACAGTTCCAGGAGATGCCGATGCCGACCGGTTGGCCCGGCGCTCCCGACCTCTCCGAGGTCGACATCGACCACATCGTCCCCTACATCCGCCCGGACATCGAAACCCGCGGCGGCGCAGAGAACTGGGAGGACCTCCCCGAAGAGATTCAGGACACCTTCGACAAACTGGGCATTCCGGAAGCCGAGAAGAACGCACTCTCCGGCGTCGGCGCCCAGTACGAGTCCGAAATCGTCTACCAGAACATGCAGGAACAGTGGGAGGAGAAAGGCGTCATCTTCTGTGACATGGACAAGGCCGTCCAGGAGCACGAAGAACTCGTCAAAGAGCACTTCATGACGAAGTGCGTGCCCCCGAGCGACAACAAGTTCGCCGCGCTCCACGGTGCCGTCTGGTCCGGCGGGTCGTTCGTCTACATCCCCGAGGACACCACCGTCGAGATGCCAGTCCAGGCGTACTTCCGGATGAACAGCGAGGGGATGGGCCAGTTCGAGCACACGCTCATCATCGCCGAGGAGAACTCCGAG
>JAZKTK010000093.1:0-12247 GCA_036625595.1 Haloarculaceae archaeon
AGCTCTAGCCCGCGAATCTCGACGATGCCGTCCTCATTGTCCGATTCCGTCACCGCACCGATTATCCGCGCATCGTCTTCACTCTCGACTACCGATTCGGCATCCGATTCGGGCATCGTCGCCACGAATCCGGTTCCCATGTTGAACGTCCGATGCATCTCCTCGTCGTCGACGTTGCCCTCCTGCTGGACGAACTCGAAGACGGATTGTGCGTCGAACGGGTCGGTAATTTCGTATCGAGCGGCACCCATTCGCGTGAGATTAGTCCAGCCGCCACCAGTCACGTGGGCGGCCGCGTGCGTCTCGTGGGCCCGCAGGGTCGCGAGCACGTCCGTGTAGATGCGCGTGGGTTCGAGCAGTTCTTCGGCGATGGTCCGGTCCGGGTTCGGCGGGAACGGGTCGGTGTACTCGTGGTTTCGAGTGACCGCCTGGCGGGCGAGCGTCAGCCCGTTCGAGTGAATCCCCGAAGACGGCCAGCCGACGATGGCGTCACCGGGTTCGGCTGTCGCGGGAAAGAGCGCGTCTTTCGGCGCGAGACCGGCACAGGTCCCAGCGATGTCGAGACCCCTGATGACATCGGGCATCACCGCTGTCTCGCCGCCGACGAGCGCGACGCTGGCACGCTCTGCACCCTTGCGGAGGCCCTCGCCGATTTCCTCGGCGGTTTCGTCGTCCGGTTCTTCGACGGCGAGATAGTCGACGAACGCGACGGGTTCGACGCCCTGGGCAACGAGGTCGTTGACGTTCATCGCCATGCAGTCGATGCCGATGGTGGAGTAGTCGTCGATGGCCTCGGCGACGAGCAGTTTGGTGCCAACGCCGTCGGCAGCGAGTGCGAGATAGCGGTCGCCGATATCGACCAGTCCAGCGTAGTCGCCCTCGAACTCACCGACCGCGCCGATGAGTGCCGCGGTGGCGGCTTCGCTCTCGTCGATATCGACGCCGGCCTCGGCGTAAGTCAGCCCCTCCGCGTCGTCGTTTCGGTCCTCGTTCCCGTCAGCGTCCTCGGTCATGGTCGAGAATCCGCGAGAGACCGGCAAAAGCCCATCGCTCGCGCTCTAGAAGAGACCGTTGAACAGCAACAGGACACCCAGACCAACCGTCGGCACGAAGACGGCCGCGAAGACCAGTTTGTTCCAGCGAAGCACCGTCTTGCCGTCCAGCGGTCCGAACGGAATCATGTTGAATCCCGCCAGCAGGACGTTGATGATGACACCCAGCGAACCGACCGACCCGAGGAAGCCGCCGAAGAGCAGCCAGACCGGGACAAACAGCGCGGCCAGCGCGACGTTCGTCAGCGGACCGGCCAGTGCGATGATGCCGTTCTCCCGGTTGGTGATGTAGCCACGGTGGTGGACCGCGCCGGGCGCGGCGAACAGGAACCCCGCCAGTGCGGCGACGATTGCCAGTCCGAGCATGCCGTAGTCCGCCCGAAACTCCGCTATTTGTCCGAAACGGATGGCTGCGACCTTGTGTGCCAGTTCGTGCAGGAGAAAGCCACCGCCAACCGTTATCATACTCAGCGCGAACGAGCGCCCGAGCGCAGCACTGTCGAGTTGACCGTACTGGAGCGCCTGCAGATGGCCGGGATTCAAAAAGAGCGTGAACGCGATACCGAGTGCGACCCACGCTGCGGCCAGGTCCCGAAGCTCCGTCTGGCTGAACCGAATGTCACCAAGGCGGTAGGCAGCAGTACTCATGTCAGCACCTCCCAGATGAGTTCTGCACTCCGTCGCGCGCCGATGAGCATCTGGTCGGCCAGCCCCGAGACGCCACCGACTTCCGCAGAGAGCTGCGGCAACAGGACAGCGGCAAACAGCAGGCTGGCGATGAAACTCCCGATGTTCGTCATCCCGACGACGAGGATGAGTCTGAACAGCGGGACATCACGCATCCGTTTGAGAATATCCATAATCGGGGACTCCTCGTCGGAGAGCAGGTCGTTGAGTTTCCCGATGTCACCGACGCTCACGTCGAGATAGCGGAGTTCGACGTAGCCGGCGAACCACCCCGGTGCGAGCAGCGGGTTGACGCTCGTCAGCCACGCGACGGCACCGCCCACGATGGCGCTTGGCCAGTGTGCACCGGCGAGTTTGGCCAGTCCAGCGGCGATGATACCGTTGATCAGGAACCACGCGCCGAAGAGCACGAGCAGGTAGCTCTGGCGGACACCCGCCATCGCCAGCAGGATGAAAAAGACGAGAAAGCCGAGCGTAAAGACGTAGCCAAACGCCTTGTAGAGGATGCGCCCGATTCGGCCACTGTCGGGGAGTCCGACCAGCGACTCGGCCGGTGGAAGTGTCTCGGGGTGTGCGAGATAGTTCTCGATGCCCTCGCGGTGACCGGCACCGACCACGGCGACGACATCGTATCCCGCTTCCCGCAGTGCGACCAGTCGGTGTGCGATGAACGCGTCCCGCTCGTCGATGAGCGCCTGTGCGCCGCCCGGCGAGAAGTGACGGAACTCCTCTATCATCGCTGTCACCACGTCGGCGTCGGTGAGATTGTCCATGTCGAGTTCCTCCTCGCCTTCTGCATCGCCCGCCAGACGGGTCAACAAGAGCGCCATCGGTAGTCCGACGACGACAGTGGCGATGCCGGCGAGTGCGAGCGTATCGAGCACCGGGACGAGAATACCCGAGAGGCTCCCCAGAATGGGGAGTGAGATACTGGCACCGAGCGTGGCCGGGACGAAGAAGGGGCCACCGAACGCCTGCCCGATGACGGCAACCATCAGGCCGGCAACCATCCCGATACCGAGACCGACGCTCAGCGGAGGGCCGAGGATGACGGCCATCGAGCCCGCCATCTTGAGTTTCTCGCGCAGGCGCATGCGCTTCCAGAAGCGCTGAATCGTCAGTTGGATGTCGCGGTCGACCAGTGCAACACCGAGACCGAGCCGTTCGGCGGTGTCGACGGCCGCTTTCATGTCCGCACCGGGCTCAGTGTCGAACTTCTCGCCGAGACGCGTCTGGATGTACGAGAGCAGCCAGTAAGCGATGAACTGGTAGACGGTTTTGCCCTTGATGAGGTCGCCGGCGTCGATGTCCTCGGGCGTCTCGCCTTGCATCCGCTTGTAGCGGTTCTCGTCGAGTTCGACCGCAACCACGTCGGGACGTTCGCGTTCGATAGTCTCTTCGACTTCGTCGACGCTGTCCTGTGACACGTGGGCAGTTCCGACGACGGTGACAGACCCCTCCCCCGTCGGTTCGGTGGGCGGCGTCGGCGTCGCCGCCTCGACGGAATCACCGTCCGCGCGCTCAGTCATTCGATGGCTCTACACAGTCGCCCGGTTTACTCTTGTCGGGACCGAGCGACAACTGCAGCCAACCGCCCGTCTAGAATAAGTTAACATAATATAGGGTGAGTTCGATTGTCCCGCTGATGTACGACCTGACAGGATTCCAGCGTGACCTCCTGGTCGTCATTGCGGGGTTAGACGACCCACACGGCCTCGCAATCAAGGAGGAGCTCGAAGAGTACTACGAAAGTGACGTAAATCACGGTCGGCTCTACCCGAATCTTGACGAACTCGTCGAGAAAGGACTCGTCGAGAAAGGCGAGAAAGACCGCCGAACCAACAGCTACCACCTGACCAAGCGCGGGGAGCGAGAACTCGACGCTCGGCAGGACTGGGAAGCACAGTACGTCTCCGCATAGCGGTACACACAACCCGCTGCCAGTTGAAGGGGTGGGCATGCCGACGCTACTGGAGACCAAAGTCGAGACGCGACGCTACATTTTTCCCGGCCAGTCGAATGCCATCGAGACAGCCCACGGTGGCGACCTCCTGAAGTGGATGGAACAGGTCGGTGCGATGAGCGCGATGCGGTTTGCCGGTGCCGACACTGTCACCGTCGGCGTCGACGACGTGCAGTTTTACCGCCCGATTCCCCAGGGCTCGATTGCGTTGCTCGACGCCTACGTCTACGAGGCCGGCGAGTCGAGTGTTACGTCCCAGGTCCGGGGCTACGACGAGGACCGCCACACCGGCGAGCGTGAACTGGCAACCGAGGCCGTCTCCATCTCGGTTGCCGTCGGCGACGACGGCAACACGGTCACCGTTCCGGACCTGACCGTCGAGACCGACGAAGGCGAGCGCCTCCGGGCCGCTGCACTCGGCGAGTAGGACGATGAGAGACGAGGGCCTGGAGCGTCGACCACCCCCCTGTCGACTAGACTTATCCCCGCGAGAACCGATGTAGTAGTATGACCCTCGACGTCGAGACGCCGGACCCGCCGGAGCTCCAGGAGATGAACCCCAACGAGTACGAGGACGCCGATGTGGTCGGTGATACCGATTATCGGCGCGATGAACTGGAGGAGTTTCTCCACGACGGGGCGTGGGACCGGGCCTTCGAGGAGTGGACCGAACACACAGACATGGACGAGACGGATTTCCAGATCGTCCTCGACCTCGAACTGCTCCGGCAGTTCGACTTCTTCTGGGACTCACACGCCGACCGAGTCGGTTACCACGCACCCGGATTACCCGAAGACTGGAAAGAACGCGACCTGCACCCGGACATCGAGTCCTGGGGGACTGTCTCGGGTATCAACGCCGGCCTGACCGAGTTGGGACAGATTGTGTGTGACGTACTCAAAGACGAGTATATCGACTGGGAGACGGACTACGAGGCTCCCGACGATTTACCCGATTTCTAGCTATTCACGAGCGACAGACAGATTTCGCATGTCACCGCCACAGGACGGACAGCGACAGGTGCGTGTCTCACAGCGGTCCCGTTCGCCACACTCCGGACACTCGTACAGACGGTCTCCGGACGGGAAGTATGGGTCCGGATTCATCGTCTCCGCACCCCCAAATCCGACTCACCGGGTCGCGTGCCACTCTGCGCCGCAAATTCGAATTTTCGCTTACTGTATGTTGTATTCCCCATATTTTTGAAGGTCATTCGTGTATGAATACGGGCCCGAATTGGTTAAAGTCTTCCCGTAGTCGCCAAAATCTCCAAGAAGATAAAAACAATTGGGTATATCCAAGACAATTAACTCTGCACGGAGGAGAGAGGCGAAAGCCGTATCCACGCGCCCGGGAATGTCCAGATATGAGCCTCGACGATTTGAACGACGACCTGCAGTCGCAGTACTCCGATTTGGGTGACGAGCTCGCGGTCGATCTCGACCGGGAGACACGCAACGAACTGGCGATGCTCACCACGGCGCTGGAACCCGACGACACAGACGAACTGCTGCGGCGAGCGGTCCACATGCTCTTTCAGACCGCAGTTGAGACCGGCAATCTTGACTTTCACCTCCGCAGCCAGTACGACACGACCTACGACGAGTACCTCTCCGGGATGACCTTCGAGGAGATGACCGGCGGCAACCAGTTCCCTCAGCCACAACAAAACGACGACCGGCGCTACCAGTTTTAACCCCCGTTCTCGAGTTCGAGTCTCCGCGCGCCCGGAACTAAAGAGGCTTGTTAGTACAACATCAAGTCTTATTCTGTCTTGTGGTGTACGTTCACACGGCGAGAGAGGACTGGCATCCGTGCCTCTGACACTCTCATTTCACGAAGGGGGGGAGCGTCCGCTCTCGTTACGCCCAGACCCTCTCGAGCAGACTCAGCGGGCCGATTCAGAACTCACACGCTCCTGACCTCGAGAGGGCACGAGAAGGGCTGCACGGCCCTCCTCGTTCTTGGGCGCCGGCGTTCGAAGTGGTACACCTTGCCATTTCCCGCCCGGTTGTTTCGTTACCCGAGTGATGTGTTGTAGCATAACATACACCAGGGAAGTTCTCGAACAGCACATATGACCATCCTCGTCGAATTTCAGATTGCAACGGAGCGGTTCAAGCTCGGGGAGTACGTCACACAACACGACGATTTGCAGGTCGAGCTCGAACGTATCGTCCCCATCGAAGACCACGCGGTTCCATACGTCTGGGTGACTGGCCCACCGCAGGCGCTCGATGCACTGACGGAAACGTTCGACGAGAGCGACGCCATCTCGTCTGTCACGACGCTGGATAGACTGGAGGGCAACGGCTCCGACCGAGAACAGCAACTCTACCGCATCGAGTGGGTTCTCGACGAACTGGACGTCATCAAAGGTATCGTCGACGCCGAAGGGGTGATGATGGAAGGCCAGTGTGTCAACAGGTACTGGACGCTCCGGATTCGGTTTCCCGACCACGACCACATCGTGCAGTTTTACAAGTACCTCGCGGACAACGACATCACAGACTTCTCGATTCAGAGTGTCATCGAATTGCAGTCACGTTCCGAGCGGGGGCAGCAGTACGAACTCACGTCCGACCAGCGGGAGGCGATGACGCTCGCAGCACAGCGAGGCTACTTCGACACCCCGCGACGAGTCACACTCGACGAACTCGGCGAGGAATTGGGCATCTCCGAGCAAGCAATCTCCCAGCGAATTCGCCGCGCCAACAAGAACATCATCTTTGCTGCGCTCAACTACCCCAAGACTGACCAGGAATGAACGAGCAACGTCGTTTCGAATAGATTCCTTGTTCAGACGAGTGCGTCACGGTTCGGGGTGGAGCTACGCGGCGTTTGCAGCATCGCTGAGCAGTTCCACGCCGAGTCGAATCTCGCGTTCGGTCGCGTCCAACGGTGGCAGCAGCCGCATCGTCTTTTTGCCACAGCCCATCGTCAACAGTCCCTCAGCGAGCGCAGCCTCCATCACCGCCTCGCGGCGCTCTTTGGTCTCCCACTCCACCGCGAGCATCAGTCCTTTCCCCCGTACGTCGACAGCGCCCGGCAACTGGGCCTCACGGAGCAGTGCTTTGGCCTGTTTGCCTCGCTCTGTGGCGTTGTCGAGGAGGTCGTGGGCCTGGATTGCGTCGATAGTCAACGCGCCCTGCGCTGCGCCGAGGATGTCTCCAGCACCCCACGTCGAGGAGAGGCGACTCTTTTCGTCGGGGAACACCTCCTCGCGGGCGATGGTCGCACCGACGCGAAGTGCCTTCGCACTGGCGATAACGTCCGGTTCGATGGCGTAGTGGTCGCTCGCCCACATCTCCCCGGTTCGCCCGAGTCCCGACTGCACCTCGTCGACGACCAGCGGGATATCGTGGGCTGCTGTGAGCGCGGCGATTTCGTCCATGAACGACTCGCTGGGAAAGCGATAGCCACCCTCGCCCTGGACGGGTTCGAGGATGAGATACGCCACCTCGTCGGCGTCGACGTACCCCGACCCCTCGGCGAGCATCTCGCGGAGCCACGAGGAGTCGTCGTGGAAGAAGCCACAGTCACACGTGTCGGGCGTACAGTTCCGGTCGATGCAAAACGGCGTGTCGTGAACACCCGCGATTTCGGGAAAGTGCCGGCGGTAGACACCTTTCGAGCGGTTGAGCGAGAGCGCCCCGAGTGTCCGACCGTGGAATGCACCCTCGGTGGTGATGGCGTACGTGCCAGCGGTGTGATCGTAGGCAATCTTGATAGCGTTCTCGACAGCCTCGGCGCCGGTATTCGAGAGAAAGACCGTATCCATCCCGTAGTGACTCGAAATGTCAGTAAGTCGCTCCATCAGCCCCGCCGGCCCGGGAATGTCGGGGTCGCTGGCCGTGTCGCTGCCTGCGCGGACGTAGAAGTCCTGACCGGCGATTTTCAGCGGGTCGACGAGGTCGAACGAGTCGAGTGGGTCCAGAATCTTCGGGTTGTTGTACCCCAGCGGCATCGCGCCGACGTGACCCGTAAAGTCCAGCAGAACGTTGCCGTCCACGTCGGTACAGAACGGACCGATAGCCGGTGCGGTGTGGTCCCAGACGAAGTCGTAGACGTAGGTACTCGGCGCGGCGAACTCGTGATGATACTCGACCCAGCGTTTCGCGCCTTCACCCGGAAACCCAGATACCTGTGGCTCGACGCTGTCACGGTCCATGCATGTATTTGAGCGACAGACGGAATAAAACATCCTCCTGGGAGGGGAAACTACCTTGGTGTTACCCACAGAGAGAGAGACAACGTGCTGGTGAGTGGACGTAGGCGTTTTCAGATGCTGAAATAGGTCCAAATTATTTATCAAGTAGTTACAGTTTAATTACTATATGGAATCGTTAGAGTGTCCAGCGCGCACCGTGGCGGCCCTCCGGTGCGAGAGCGGCGATAATCCCGCGAGAGAACGCCGCGTGTCAAAAGGCGAGGGATTCTGATGAACAGAGCGGAGAGCAGCGGGAAACTGCGAGCAGTCGCGCTCGCAGCGCTGATGGTCGGGTCAGTGCTGGCAGCGACGGTGGCTATCATACCGGCAGGTGCGGCGACAGGAAACGAGCCGACAGCCGTAGTCCACTCTCTCAACGAATCAACCATCGCAGGAGGGGACAATATCAACATCGACTACAACGCGACGGTCGATGGAGGTACAACTGATCTCAAGTCGGCGACGATACAATTCAACGACAGGGAAACGGGAGAAACTGTCAAAACCGAAAGCGTCAGCGGCGGTAACACCTCGGCAAGTGTCGCCGTGCCGGCGGACAACGGCAGCTACAACGTGCAACTCCACGTCGAGGCCAGCGACGGCACCACCGAGATAAGTGACGCAAAGCAGTTGACAGTCGATACAGAGTCACCGACGGTCGAGATTACCGCACCCGAAGACGGTGCGGAAGTGACCGACGCGCCGACGCTCGCGGCGAACGTGACGGACAACGTCGGCGTCTCCGAGGTTCAGTTTAGAATCGAGGCATCGAACGGGACGAACTATACAGAAAGTGGATGGAAAGACAGCGAGGAATGGGTCGATGCAAGCAAGAACGGCAACATCTGGGAGTACGACGCTCCCGAGGCGAACGGCACCTATACTGTCGCCGTGCGAGCAAATGACACTGTCGGCCAAACGACAACCTCGACGGACAGTACCTCTTCACAGCCGACGCCGTACAGCGACGGAACGGTCGACTACACGCTCGATCTCGAAGCCCCAGACCTGACCGTTGACGACGTCTCACACCCCGGCCAGAACATCACAGTCGGCGATGAAGTGACGGTGAACGTGACTGCGTCCGACGCGACCAGCGGCGTCGATACGGTGACTGTCAACGCCAGCCCGTTCGGCAAAAGCGAGAGTCTGTCGTTGAACAACACCAGCGGTGACGCCTGGAACAAGACGTTCACTGTCGACAGTCTGACTGTCCCGGACGGAGGTCACACGGTCAACGTGACTGCAACTGACGAGTTCGGTCTGTCCGCAGAGGACAGTTCCGACGAGGTCACAATAAACACCGCTGCGGCGACGGTCGAGGATATCTCTATCGAGACGGAGTTCGTCGGCGTCGTCGAAGATAAAGAGGTTCGTGTCACGGCCAGCGGAATCGAAGACAAGAATGGTAACCTAGTCACCGTCGGGATGGTCGACATTCGCATCAACGGTGACTCACCGTTCGAGTCAGTCCCTGTCGAGAGCGACGGGAGCATCAACACAACCATCGATCCGACGAAACTGGACAACCAGACGGCCGAAATCGGTGAGGACGTCGACGTCGAGATTGAGGGGACCGGCACGTCGGCGACAGTGACGCTAGCACACGAGGTGCAGACCATGAGCAAGGGCTGGCATCTCGGCGGCACGCCAAAGCCGACGGACGATGTCCTTATGTCAGGTGAGGGAACGGTCATCGCGTACAACCAGACTGATTCGGACAACTGGATGCAGGTCGGCTCCTCGTACATGGCCCGGGCCGGCGCTGGCTACTATTTCAACATCACCGGTGACGAGGCGAGGGTCGGCTACGTGTTCTCGGAATCAGCGAACACCCGGACGTGGGAACTGGACAGCGGTTCGCACCTGGTCGGCGTCGTCTCCGACGTGGGTGAAGGGAGCGAGAACACCTCGCTCGGAACCCTCAAAAACTACGTCAACGACCAGGAAGCGACGACCCTCAATAACGTCGCGTTCCACACTCCGGAAAACCCACACAGTGACGATGGTAGCGCCCCCACCTTCGAAAATGCAACCGCAAAGGGTGACAATCCGAGTCTGCCCGGATACAGCGCGTACTACATCGAGGTGACCGGGCCCGATTCGCGGACAGATCCGGTGACGTACGTGGTCGGCATGAGCGCGTACAATCCGGAGTAGGACCGAGCCGAAATCATCTCGACATATTTGACACGCACGACTATCTATTTCGCCGTGAACAAGTCGCCCAATCGGAGACAATGACACGAGACGGAACTACGACAGCACTGCTAGTACTCGTAAGCGGTTTGCTCGTCATATCGCTACTGAGTCCAGGTATCGGCACAGTCAGTGGACAGGGTTCCCCGGACGCCGCCTACTTTTACGGGAGTGCGGTGACCGAAGACGGGACGAACATCCCCTCGGGAACGACGATCAAAGCGGTTACCGAAAAAGACGGGAGCAATCAGACGGTCGACGAAATAACGATGGACACCGACGGGAAGTACGGCGGGTCGGGCCTCGGCGAGGAGAAACTGGAGGTTCCGGGGAACGTGGACGGCGAGGTGTACTTTATTGCCGAGACCGGACACGGCAGTTTCACAGCCCAGGAAACCGTCCAGAATCCGCCCGCAGGTCAACAGCAGCTCAGTCTGACGTTCCCGGTCGGCTCAGCAGAGCCCCGACCGTACTTCGAGATTTCTGGGCTTACACCGACTGACAAGACCGCTATCGAGGGAGAGACGATCGACGTCAGCGCGACGGTCGAGAACATCGGGAGCGAACAAGGGAGCCAGACAATCGCACTCGACATCAATGGATCGACAACTGGAACCGAAGAAGTAACGCTTGACCCTGACGCGAGTCAGACTGTTTCGTTCACGCTCGACACGGCCTCGCTCGGCCCCGGCAACTACAGCCACGCAATCACGAGCGACGACGACAGTCAGAGCGGGACGCTCACAGTCGAGGACAAGCAAGCGAACTTCACCGTCTCCGGACTCGACCCAACAGAGAAAACCATCCTCGAAGGTGAGCAACTCAACGCCTCGGCCACGGTCACGAACGAGGGTAACAAGGAAGAAACGCAGACAGTCGAACTGCGGGTCGACGGAACGACGCTGGCGAGCAAAGAGGTGACGCTCACCCCCAGCTCTGAGGAGACGGTCACCTTTTCGAAGGTCGACACTGCGTCACTCAATTCAGGAACGTTCACTCACGGCGTCTACACCAACGACGACAGTCAGACCGGTACACTGACTGTCGAGTCCAGACAGGCTTCGTTTACCGTCTCCGGGCTCGACCCTTCGGGAGAGACCATCACCGCCGGTGCGGAGGTCGCCGTTGCTGCGAACGTCACCAACGATGGGAACGCAGAGAGGACACAGACGGTAACATTCCAGGTCGACGGCCAGCAGTACGGGAGCGAGGATGTCACGCTCGCTCCCGACGACCGACAGTCAGTCTCCTTTCCCCCGGTCGACACCACGGAACTCGGCCCAGGAACCTACACGTATGATGTTGCAAGCGAGAACGACAGCCAGTCCGGAACGCTCGTCGTCGAAAGTGACTCACCCGCCGAGTTTCGCGTCACAGACCTGACGCCGACCGATCGGACGGTCACCGCAGGCAATACGTATGACATCGCAGCGACGGTTCGAAACGACGGGAATCAAGAAGCGACACAGCAGGTCCAGTACCGAATCGACGGTGACACTGTCGACCGACAGGCCGTCACGCTCGCGAGCGGCGGCCAGACGACCGTCGAGTTCACCGACATCGAGACAGCGGCACTCGAGACTGGCACGTACACTCACGGCGCGTACACCAACAATCACAGCCGGAGCGGGACACTAACCGTCGAAGGAAACGGGAGCGACGAGCAGGACTCGGAAGCGACTGTTATCGTCACAGAGGTAGACCCGAGTGGAACAACCGTCCCACGTGGGACGGCCGTCGACGTGACGGCGTCGGTTCGAAACGAGGGACAGACGGACGAGACGCAATCAGTGCAGTTTCGCCTCGATGACGAACGAATAGATTCCGAATCCATCACTCTGGAACAGGGAGAGACAACCACAGTCACGTTCACCGCTGAGACAGAGGCGCTCGCGGCGGGAACGTACGTTTACGGCGTCCACACTGCCGACGACGAACAGGTCGGTACGCTGACTGTCGAAGACGGTCCCGAGCAGACACCGCGCGAACAGACGGCAACGCCGGGTCAGTCGGACGAGACCACGACACCAGCAGACGCATCGCCAACATCGACGCGACGCTCATCCACGCCGGCCGAGACTACAACGACAGAAGATAGCGGTGGCAACAGCGGACTCATCCCGGACGGTCTCCTC
>JAZKTK010000094.1:0-12212 GCA_036625595.1 Haloarculaceae archaeon
GACAGTGGACACAGCTCGTAGGGTGCGAGGATCACATCCACGGGTAATTACGAAATCTTCACCAGATAATTAGCAGCAAACGGTCGTGCAGGCTCATTATACTCACGTGGGCAAAAATAAACATCTTTGCTGGCTGCATCCCGGACAACTACCGTACGCCGCGCTGTGGTTCTACTGGCATTTCGTACACGAAGCGTCACGGAGGTCCGTAGTTGCAACCAAGAGGTAGCGTCTGTTCTATAGTAACAACTGAAACGAGTTACACACCGACCGTACCGCTCTCGTGCGGTCGTGTGTACAATGGCTTTCAGTGGCTACTATAGTTCTACGCCTTTTGCGAAGGCCGTTTGAGCGGTGACTTGGCCGTCACGGCTGTTCGCTGAATTGGTGTCGACACCGTTGGTGTGGACCGATTTCTCCCACACGACGAGTGGAACTTGTCGAGTCCGGTGACCGATTTCAAACACTCTTTGAGATGGTGGTGCCGGTACTTGAGTTCGCTATGCGATTCTCGGTTTGAATGGCCAAGTAGTACTCTATCGTCCCGGTGAAATCCTCGCAATCGCAGAACTCTACCCTCTGACCAGTGGCTTTCCCTCGACCGAGAGAGTCGTCTGCTTTTTGAACAGGGGGTCGCCCACATGTGCCCGCGGAGGCGGACTGCCACCGCACACAGGTAAACTCAGCAGTGCCCGCTTTCTTTTTCGTACACGCTGCGAGACCGAGCAGGTCTCGAGAGTTCTTCGAGCGCGTCTTTCTTCCAGACCGATCGCCCAGTTACTCGAAATCTCAATAACTATCCCAGATTGTCCTCGCATGGTCCGTCCCACAGTTGGTTGCCCCACCACCAGCTTGCTGAACTGCACTATGAATTCTGGTGTACTGGTTTACTCACTCTCGATTACTCAACTTCACTTCTTTGTTAGAAATGAATGTCATTTTAATTTAGAATACTAATATTATACTTAAAATGATATTTCATGAATGATGAACATTATCCTCCATAAATCTCATGTCGCTATACCCAACACCTCCCCTCTGAAGGTGAGAACGGATCTCTCAATGCATAGCCAGTACGCTCAACCGAATCAGTTGTGTGGAAAATTGTCTCTTCTGGCAAACGCATAGCTACAGTCATCAGAACTGAAAAATCGGCATACCTACTTGGAGAGTGGCGTATGATGAAATTTGGAGTCGGATAATAACAGTCCTTATCTGCGAACCAGTACGACGTAGTATTGTGATGAACGCACAAAATAATTCAGCGAGTCGGATAGAGTCACTCACCCAACTCCAGTGGCTGGCAGTTGCGTTAGTCGTCGTCACTGGCATTCTCCACGTGTATGCTGGTGTCGTTGAGGGACGAATCCCCGTTGCACTCGCGGGCGTCGGCTACGCCGGTGCACTTGTGCTCTTTTTCCTCGACTACCGGCGGCGACTGCTCTACCTGATCGGCATTCCGTATACGGCCGTCCAGATTCCGATCTGGCTCGTGGTCAAGTCGGAGTACGGGGTAGTCGACTACGTCGACAAGGCGGTTCAGGTCGTCTTGATTCTCGTGTTGATATATCTCTATCTGAACACGCCGTCCGAGTCGCCCGGTGACACGGCAACAGCAGCGGACTGAGCGAGCCGATTCGCGGGATGTCTACACGCTCAGTTATCCCGAATCACCATAATTTTCACCCGATTCACGCCGTCGAAGTCACGAAGCCGGTAAGTTAATTCTCGAACGCGTTCACCGTCCCCTTGGCAGAACAGGGACTCGAGACACCACTCCCCCTGGTGCGTGTGACTCGTATTGAGAATCACGTCCTGGTAGTCGTGCTGGACACCGTGGAGTTCCCCGATCACCTCGTGATGGCGGTAGTCGAAGGCGACGAGCGCGATAACGCCCTCGCTGATTTCTTCGAGTCGGGAATGGGACTCGATATACTCCTGCATTGCTTCACGGACGGCCCGTGACCGGTTGTCGAGTCCTTCGTCCTGCCAGACCTGGTCGAACTCGTCGACCACCGCATCCGGGATATTGAAACTCGTTCGCATCGGGCGATGTTTGGACTGCTCGTATAAGAGTTCCGAGTATATCGACTCCCTAAGCCAGTAGTATCGAGACTCATCCTTCGATTGGCGTCTCCCAGAGCAAGATTCCAATCGAGCTGACAACGAGGATGACACCAGCCACAGCGAGTGCGAACAGTGGGGAGGCGATGTCGGAGATGATGCCACTCCCGAGTTGGAACGGGACGACGGCGAGTCCGCTGACCATCGCCATCGCGCTGAGCACGGTCGCACGCCCCATCGTTTCGATACGGTCGTTGATGTACTGGCCAGCGAACGACCTGGTCACGTCCGAAAGCCCGCGAATCAGCAGGAACGTGGGCAGGGCCAGAACGGGGACGAAATACATTCCCACCAGCGCACCGCCGACGACGAAGGGCAGCCACAGAAACCACGTTCGGAGTCCAAGCCGGTCGCGAATCGCTCCGGTGTAGTAGCTCAGTCCGGCGCCGAAGAGACTGTACGCCGCATAGAACCATCCGAGTAGTGCTCTCACCTGCGACTGTGAGACACCAAAGTCGAGGACGACCGTCTCGAAGATCGGCTGGAGAAACACGAACACGAGATACGTCACCGCCGCGTAGAGAACGTAGTAATAGAGCACGAACGACCGTATATTCCGCTGTGAAATGGTCTGTTGGATGATCGAAAGTGTGCGACGAAAGCTCAATTCCGTGGTATCGGCCTGTTCGTAGGTCTCGGGCTCGTCTACCGTCAGTAGAACGACCACGCCGACTGCCGTGACCGCGGCAGCGACGTACCACGGATACGACAGGTCGATACTTCCAAGATACCCTCCGATAATCGCCGCTCCTGCACCGAATGCCAGTGCAACAGATTCGCCGCGTCCGCGGACGTGGGCGAACTGGTCTTCTGAGAGGTCGTCTGTGAGCGTATCGTATAGCCACGCGTCTTCACTCCCCGATCGGAAGTTGTAGCCCATCGACCAGCAGACGTACAGAACCGCGAGCGCCCAGAAGGAACTGGACAGCCCGATTCCCAGCAGTGTGAGCGAAATGAGCGCGGTTCCTGTGAGAAGACTGTTGCGCCGACCGACACGGTCACCGATGTAGCCAGTCGGAATCTCACCCACCAGCGTCGTCAGATTGTATATCGCTTCGAGGATGGCGATTTGCGTGAAATTGAGCCCCTGTGCGAGAAAGAATAGATACATGATTGGGCGGTAAAACTCGACAGCTTTGGTCGATTTGTAGAAATAGTACTTCAGAACACTCACGGGGGGAAGATCAGATAAACTCCAGAATGGAACGGCCATATTGGCGATGGATATTCCGGAGAGATGGATGTTGTGTTATGATTTGTTCGGGATTTCGTAATACGGCGACTCCGAGCAGTTAGAGCTGTTATTGAGCATCCGACTGTATGATTGGTAGTGCAACAAGAATGCCCGTTTACTGAGCGGTCTGAAGTAGCTTTCGCTGACAGATTGACCGAATTGACCCACAATAGTTGCTCTATACCCGCTTTTGTCTCAGCTACCCTCGCTCGCACTCGCTTCAGTTCAGGGTGTTCCCACCCGAAGGGCGTCCGAAGTCACTGTAATACCGTTCACCAGCTGTATTCCGGCAACTGGAGAAGCGTAATCAGTCACAGATACCGGTTCTGACCCTAAAAAGGGAGTCTAACCGGTATCAATCCTCGTCCATCGCTTGATTGGCGCTGCCGGTCGGACCGACGGAAAAGACGAACTCGTGTTCGGCTTCGGTCTCGAAGCGGTCGAGAATATCACGGAGCGGCTGGGCGTACCGTTGCAAGTCGTTCGCTCGCTCGGACACCTCGTTCAGTTCTGCAGCCTGTTCTTCGGCCGCTGCGCTCACGTTGTCTGTCTCCGACTGCGTCTCCTCGCTCAGCTCTGCGATTTCGTTGATTTCGCCTGCGATATCCTGAATACTGTCGAGTTCGCCACCGAGATCGGTTTCAGGATGCTGGTTAGCGAACCGTTCGAGTTCGTTGGCGATACTGTCCATCGTTTCGGAGATGGTCTGAAGCCGTTCTTTCTGGTCTTCGGCATCAACCGCAATCTTCTGGATGGATTCGGCGACCTGTTCACTCGCTTTTCGAACCGTCGTGGCACTCTGTTCGACTTCCGCGCCGGCTGTTTCGACTTCGTCGACGTAGGATTTGAGCTGGCCGGTCGTCTTTTCGAGTTCCTCTATCATGTCGTTGAACTCGCTGGCGATACGGTCCATCGACTCGTTTTCTCCGTCTTGCGACATTCGCTGGGTGAGGTCACCAGCCGCACACTCCTGCATAATCTCGGAGTACTCCTCGGCCTTCTCCTGGAGGTGATTGCTCATCTCCAGTGCCTCTGCACGAGAGACCTCGGCCTCCTTTCTGGCTCGCTCGGCCTCGTTGATCTGCTCTTTGAGTGAATCACGCATCTCTGCGAAGCCATCGTAGAGTCGCCCGATGTTGTCGATTCGCGAGGTGTAGAACGTCGTTTCGAGGTCGCCTTCACGCATCCGCTCGGTCTTTCTGGTCAGGCGGTCGATAGCCGTCGACGTGCTGTATCCAAGCGCAGTCCCGGTGATTCCAATGAGCAAGACCGCGCCAATCGTTGCGAACAGCCCCCAGTTCGAAATCGCCTGAACGAACCCGAATACGCTACTGCGTGGGGCCTGCGTGACGACGACCCAGTTGGTGCCGTCGACGGGCGCGTACCCGACGGTGTACGGCTCATCGATGACCTCCGAGTCTGCATCCATCTTCGAGATGACGCCGGACGCGTTGTCCGTGTCTCTGAGTGCAGTCGCCTGTCGAATCGGTTCGCGTGATTCGTCGTTGGTCGAATACGGCTGTAGCGTCTGGCTCGGATCTTCGCTGACCATGACCATGTACGACGATTCGTCGACGACTTCAGCCGTCTGCGGCCCAGTCGACCCCAAACTCGACCGGACTTCGTCGATAGACACTTCGACGAAAAGATACCGGGTCTGGTCGAGACCGGTGTTCGTCTTGCTCACGAAGCCGATGACCTGTTCGCCGTCGACCTCGTACGTCCCACTCAGATAGACGCCGCTCGCGTCGAGTGAATCGAGTCGATTCTGATCCGTCTCAAAAAACCCCCGTGGACCGTTTGTCGTCAACCGCTCACCGGATTGGAGTGACGTACTCGCAGTAACTGACGGCCCCTCGGTTTCGTTATCGACGAGATGCATCGAGACGATTTCCTCACGTGCAGTCTCGATTGTTGTTAGAGAAGTCGTGAGACCGGCTGTATCCGACCCGGACCAGTCTCGTTCGGTCGAGTACAGTTGCGTCATCAGTCGCTTGTTCTGTACCCACTCTTCGACGGTGTTCGCCTGCTGTGCTGCACTGTTTTCGAACTGCTGTTCGGTTCTGTCCTCGGTCTGCTGTGAAATCGTATCGGTCGCCGCGAGTCCGATGCCACCGATAGAGATGGCCATTATCATCAGGACCAGACCGAACTTGACCGCGAAACTCTTCCGAATTGTCCGCGGCGTGACCGTCTGTAAGGCTTTTATTCCAATGTTTGGCTCCTTCGTTTCGGATTCGTCACCGCTCATTGTTCTCCACCCTAACTCTCATACGAGAGCCATCCTGGCCCCCTATCCCGATAGTTGTCCCACAGCCGTACACCCACTGACTGGGCGTGCCCCAGTTTGTCCACCCAGTCTGACAATTGTCAGATGCGTTCACTATTCTGCGCCCCATAGCATGGTTTGCTATGGTTTATCATATAAGTTTTTGGAGTGGGTTCCAGATACGTACCGCCTGGCCGACAACATTCATCAGTGAGAGCGGTGTATCGGTGTGCATGACTCACAACAGACCGACGGGTGATGACCGGTGACGCGAAACGCGAAGATCGTCTGTACACTCGGCCCTGCTTCCGAGGACGGAGAGACAATTACCGCGCTCGCAAACGCCGGGATGTCTGTCGCGCGTCTCAACGCAAGTCACGGAACCACTGCCCAGCGCCGAGACCTCATCGAACTGGTCAGAGCGGTCGACGAACGGACGGACCAGCCGGTTGCAACGCTGCTCGACCTTCCCGGGCCGGAGGTACGCACAGCCACTCTCGACTCGCCACTCTCGCTCGCAGACGGGGACAGCGTCGAGTTCGTCGAGGGGGAAGAGGCAACCCGCGACCGAATCGGACTCTCGCGACCCATCGACGAAGCAGCTGTCGACGACATCGTTTTGCTGGACGACGGTCACATCGAGGCGACGATTACTGCTGTGGCGGACGGCGTGGTAACTGCACGAATCGACTCCGGTGGCGAACTGAAGAGCCGAGCGGGGGTCAACGTCCCCGGCGTCGACCTCGACTTGCCGACCATTACCGAGGTGGACCATCAGGAACTGGACCTCGCAGCAGAGATGAACGTAGATTTCGTCGCGGCGAGCTTCGTCCGCTCGGCCGACGACATTTACGAGATTAGTGGCGAACTCGAAGCCAGGGGCGCCGATATCCCGCTCATCGCGAAAATCGAGCGCGCAGACGCTGTCGACAACATCGAAGACATCATCGATGCCGCCTACGGCGTGATGGTCGCCCGCGGCGACCTCGGCGTCGAATGCCCGCTCGAAGACGTGCCTATCATCCAGAAGCGCATCGTTCGGCAGTGCCACCGGGCGGGAGTACCGGTCATCACCGCGACGGAGATGCTCGATTCGATGATTCATAACCGTCGCCCGACCCGCGCCGAAGCCTCTGACGTGGCAAACGCCGTCCTCGACGGCACCGACGCGGTCATGCTGTCCGGGGAGACGGCCGTCGGTGACCACCCGGTCCGCGTCGTCGAAACGATGTGTCGCATCATCGAGGACGTGGAGGACAGCGAGGAGTACGACGAGTTGCTCGAACAGCGTGTCCCGCCCGCCGACGGGACGAAGACCGGAGCGCTCGCCCGCTCGGCGCGCTTTCTCTCGCGGGATGTCGATGCCGAGGCAATCGTCGCGGCCTCCGAATCGGGATACACAGCACGGAAAGCAGCGAAGTACCGACCGAACATTCCAATCGTCGCCGCATCACCGAACGACAGAGTGCGACGGCAACTCGCGCTGTCCTGGGGAATTATCCCGAAACAGGCCGTTCACAGCGGCAAAAGCGCCGATGCAGTTATCCAGGGTGCTGTGCAGGCGGCTATCGAAGCAGGTGCCGCAGAGAGCGGTGATACGGTCGCGGTCCTTTCGGGGATGATGACCCAGCTAGAAGGGCTCGACACTGCCAATATCCTCAAAGTCCACGTCGCATCGGAAATGCTGGCGTCCGGCCGCGCCGTCGTCTCGGGCTACGCAGCAGGTCCGCTGTACCGCGTCAACGGCGGGAGTCTCGACGAAATCCCAGAGGGCGCAATTCTCGCTGTGCCCGCCGAGTTCGACGGCGAATTCACCGGTGAGGTTTCGAAACTGAGCGGTATCGTCGACGAACACGAAGGGGTGACGAGTTACGCCGCCATCGTCGCCCGAGAACTCGGGATTCCGATGGTCGGGTCGGCGTCCATCCCCGATGTCGCGGACGGAACGGAGGTGACAATCGACGGGGAACGTGGTGTGGTCTACGCGGGGCCGCTCGAGGACGCCGATAGACAATGACCACCGTTGCGGGTGTCGACCTCGGTGCGACGACGGTCCGTGCCGCAATCGCGGGTGCGGATGGCGCCCTGCGCGAGACAGCGACCGAACCGACGCCGACAGACAGGACCGCTATCCTCGAAGCTATCGCATCGGTCCTCCAGAGAGCAGCAGACCGGTCTGGAGTTCCCCTCTCGGACCTCGCTGCTGTCGGTATCGGGACGATGGGACCACTGGACCACGCTGCCGGTGTCGTCGTCGACCCACCGAACGTCCCCGGCGTCAACCGGATTCCGGTCGTCGAGGCGATCGGACGAGTCTACGACGGTCCGGTCGTGCTCAACAACGACGCTGCCGCCGGTGCTATCGGGGGTCGGTACTACGGTGATGGAGACGACTCGAACCACGTCTATCTCACTCTCTCCAGTGGCATCGGCGCCGGTGCCATCGTCGACGGCACCGTGCTCCACGGGGCGCATGGTAACGCAGCCGAAATCGGTCACGTGACACTCGCACCAGAGTCGAATCAGCGGTGTGGCTGTGGCGGGACCGGCCACTGGGAAGCGCTCTGTTCGGGGCGACACGTTCCCGAGACGGTTCGTGCCGTAGCGGCAGACAGCGACACCGAGACCGACCTCGAACTGGCGGAGGTGACGGCTCCGAAACTGTTCGACGCTGTGGGTTCGGACCCGCTCGCGGACCGGGTGGCAGACCGTCTGGCAGCCTGGAACACCCTCGGGGTCGCGACGCTCGTCCACGCGTACGACCCAGAACAGGTGCACGTCGGGGGAAGCGTTGCGACGAACAACCCGGAGACAGTCGTGGCCCCGATACGGCGTCGTCTGGCCGACCACGTTATCGGCGACCCACCGACAGTCGAGGTGACGCCACTCGGTGACGACGCGGTGCTTTACGGTGCAGTCGCGAGTGTGCTGGCCGGCGAGCGAGCCGACCACCGGTGAACTGCCCACAGTACGGACAACCGACAGTATAAGTTGATTCGCGGTCCAGATACGAGATGTTCGATGGGGTACACACCACACGTCCTGGTCGTCGGTGGTGGCGCGACAGGCACCGGCGTCGCCCGGGACCTCGCGATGCGTGGACTGGACGTAACGCTTGCAGAGCGCGGTCCGCTCGCCAGCGGCGCGACAGGACGGATGCACGGATTGCTTCACAGTGGCGCGCGCTATGCCGTCGAAGACCCCGAAAGCGCGCGGGCCTGTATCGCCGAGAACGAAACGCTCCGGTCGATTGCCGACCACTGTATCGACGACACCGGTGGACTGTTCGTCCAGCATCCAGAGGACCCGCCGGCGTACTTCGACCGCAAGCGCCAGGCGTGTCGTGACTGTTCGATTCCGGTCGAAGAACTGTCCGGAAGCGAGGCCAGAAACCGTGAGCCGTCGCTGAGCGACGACGTTACCCGCGCACTTGCAGTCCCTGACGGTGCTGTCGACCCGTATCGTTTGACTGTCGCAAACGCAACCTCGGCACAGCGCCACGGCGCGGACATCTTCACACAGACGGCAGTCGCCAACCTGCAGACCGACGAACACGGTATCACGAGTGCGGCACTCGTCCCGAAGACGTCAGCGGGAACCAGTGCGGTGCTCGATATCGATTATGTCGTCAACGCTGCCGGCGCGTGGGCAGCCGAGGTTGCGTCCCTGGCTGGCATCTACCTCTCGCTGTCACCGTCGAAGGGGGCGCTGGTCCTGACAGACGTTCACAGCGAGACGGTCATCAACCGTTGCCGGCCGAAAAGCGAGGGCGATATCCTCGTTCCCCACGGCGACCGAGCGGTTCTCGGGGCGACTGACGTGCGTATCGACCACCCCGACGAGTTCCAGAAAGAAGAGCGCGAAATCGAGTTGCTGTTCGACGAACTCGAGCCAGTCGTTCCAGCACTCGCGGGCGCTGCGGCCGTCGAGTCGTTCTGGGGGGTTCGACCGCTGTTCGAACCGGCAGCAGACGACATCGCAGACGCCGGCGATATCACCAGGGGCTTTACTATCATCGACCACGAGCAGCGCGACGACTGCTGGGGCATCTCGACCGTCGTGGGCGGAAAGTTCACCACACACCGCCTGATGGCCGAAGCAGTCAGCGACCACGTCTGCGAGCAGTTCGGTATCGACAGAGCGTGTACAACCGGGGAGACTCCGTTACCAGGCGGTCCAGATACGCCGCCACTGGCAACGTTCGAGACCGACGCACCTGTTCGCGAATGGGCAGATGATTCATAGACAATCATGAGTGTTGTTAACTAGGGGTAGTATACAATTCTACGCGCGTGCGATGTCCAAGCAGACCGACAGTCCTGGAGAGCGGGGAGAGCTGCAGTCGTAAACATTCAAGAGCACAACTGCCGACAGTGGGCGTATGCCATACGCTGTCAACGATGGTGTCCAGTTGGCGTACGAACGAGACGGCGTCGACGGCGCAGAGACCATCGTATTCGTCTGTGGGCTCGGGTACGGGACGTGGATGTGGAACTGGCAGCGAGAGCGACTGGCCGACGAGTACGACCTGCTCCTGTGGGACAATCGTGGTGCAGGCGATTCGGATACGCCGGAGGGCCCCTACACGATTCGGGAAATGGCTGCCGACCTCGAAGCGGTCCTTGACGACGCTGGTGTGGAGTCCGCACACGTCGTCGGGGCAAGCATGGGTGGGATGATTTCCCAGCAGTACGTCCTCGAGTACGACCGGGCCGAGACTGTGAGTCTGCTCTGTACCACACCGGGCGGTCCCGACGAGGAACCGATTCCAGACGAGACGCTCGAACGGATGTTCGGCGTCCCCGACGGCTACGACCGGCGAGAATCGATTCGCTACAAGATGAAGCCGGCGCTGACCGATGAGTTCTGGGAGTCCCAGGACGAAGTCATCGAACAGATAATCGACTGGCGTCTCGACAGTGACGCCGCAGAACAGGCAAGAGAGTGGCAGGGTGCGGCAGTCGAGGCCTTCGACGTGAGCGAGAGGCTCGACGAAATCGAGGTTCCGACGCTCGTCCTCCACGGAGAACGTGACCGCGTCGTCCCAGTCGGGAATAGCGCCCTGCTGGTCGAGGGGATTCCCACTGCGACCCGCCAGACGTTCGACGACGGTGGCTCGCATCTGTTCTTTATCGAGCGCGCCGACGCCGTCACCGACGCCGTTAGACAGTTCATCGAGAGGACTTGAGAGTTCAGGACGAGCTGAGTCGAGCGTGGGAAGCACTTATTAACGCGGGTCGGTGAGTAAGGATGACAGAGGCCGTTAGGACAATGATAGATATTTCCATGGAGATGGAACAACAAGATTGTCCGTTCATCGATACGACAGCGGACTACGCGGTCTCGTTTTCGAGTTTCCAGTGGCAGTTCGACGAATCGACGCGCGAACTCGAGACGCGGATGGTCGTTCAGGCTGACGAGCGTGGGGCCTTAGACAACGGACTGAGTGCACTCAAAGAACACGAGAATATGCACGAGTACCGCCTGCTGAAGCGGTGGGACGACATCGCTCACATCCGGACGACTATCAACGAAACTGATGCAATGCACACTATCCGGGCCAACGACGGGTACATCACCGGTCCCTTCTACATCGAGGCGGGTTCGGAACTGTGGCACGTCGGGTTCGACTCAGAAGAGTGTGCAGACCGGACGCTCTCGGAACTCGAACGGAACAACGAATACGCGGTGTTGACCAGGGAGCAAAACAGCATGCCTGACCTGCAGGAACTCGTGTTGAACGCGAATCCGGCAATGCACCTCATCGAAGGTGGACGAGAGCTCTCCGACGTGGAGCGAAAGACGCTCCAGGCCGCTGTCGAGGGTGGCTATTTCGAATCACCCAGAGAAACGACACTGGGCTCGCTCGCAGAGGAGTTCGATATCTCGAAACCTGCTGTCTCGAAGAATCTGCGCCGTGGCCAGCAGAAAGTCGTCGGACGGATGGTCGATGTCCTGGACGACATCGACCGGGTCTGAGACGAACGGGGCATTTTCCAATGTTTACTTCGTCAGCGAGAAAGAGAGAATTTTCCGACACCGTTCATGACTCGTGTTAACAATCACCACGCCTTCAGATTTAACATATGAACACGTGCATTTATCAGTATTATCTTGGTAAAATTCACTCGTCATGGATTCGAATGACATCACTCGGAGACGTGTGATTAGTACACTGGGTGCAGCTGGTGCAGTCGGCCTCGCCGGCTGTGGTGGCGGCGATGGCACAGAAACAAACGGCGGCGACACGCCGGACGAAGTCACTATCGGGATGATGCAGCCGCTGTCCGGTTCGGCGCAGGCCTATGGCCTGATTGCGATGCGCGGGTTCTATACGTACTTTGGGTACCGAGGTGCAGACATCCCCAGCGACATTTCTGAAGGCGAAGAGAGCTTCGAGGTTGATGGAACTACCTACACCATCGACGTGCGTGACACAGGTGGCGACCAGACTGAAGCACAGAACGCCGCAAGCGACATGGCCGATGACGTGACGGCACTCGCCGGTGGGACAATTTCTTCATCGGCACTCGCCATCGCGAACAACGTCGCGAACCAGCAGGGTGTTCCGTATATGGTTGGTCC
>JAZKTK010000095.1:0-12103 GCA_036625595.1 Haloarculaceae archaeon
GGTCACGAGGGGAACAACCGTTGTGTAGTTGCACCAGCGCGCGTGCCGTCCGGGACCAGCCACACCTGGTCGAAGGTCGGCTGGGGCCCCAGAGAGTTACGTCGAGCGACCACGGCGCCTGACTGACCGGTGCCAACCACAACCCCTACTTATTCGCCGGCAGAGTCCCAAATATGGAACTCGGAGTAGTCGGACTCGGACGGATGGGACAGATTGTCGCAGAACGCGTCATGGACGACGGCCACGACGTGGTCGCGTTCGATATCGACGACGACGCCGTCGCCGAGATGGCCGACGCTGGTGCGACTCCCGCCGACTCGATAGAGAGTGTCGCCGAACAGCTGGGTGAGGAGAAACGTATCTGGTTGATGGTCCCCGCCGGCGACCCCGTCGACGCCGCGCTGGACGAACTCGCACCCCACGTCGACGGCGACGACGTCATCGTCGACGGTGGCAACTCAAACTTCCACGACTCCACCCGCCGCGCAGACGAAACCGAAGCCGCGTACCTCGACTGTGGCACCTCCGGCGGCCCTGCTGGTGCAGAACTCGGCTTCTCGCTGATGGTCGGCGGTCCCGAGTGGGCCTACGACGAACTGACGCCAGTGTTCGACGCCGTCGCCACCGGTCCGGACGGCCACGACCGGATGGGTCCCGCCGGCAGCGGCCACTACGTGAAGATGGTCCACAACGGCGTCGAGTACGCCCTGATGCAGGCCTACGGCGAAGGGTTCGAACTCCTCCACGAGGGTCGGTACGACCTCGATATGGAGGCCGTCGCACGCACCTGGAACAACGGCGCAGTCATCCGCTCGTGGCTGCTGGAACTCTGTGAGGAAGCGTTCCGCGAGGAAGGCAGCGACCTCGGCGACGTGGCCGACCACGTCTCAGGTGGCTCGACTGGCACCTGGACCGTCCAGGAGTCCCTGGAGCAGGAAGTGCCACTCCCACTCATCTATCAGGCACTCACGGAGCGGTTCAACTCGCGGGCGACTGGTGACGGCGAAGGCCGGTTCTCGCGCCGCCTGGCGAATCGACTCCGGTACGGCTTTGGCCGGCACGAAATCGAGCGACAGTAGCCGACCGGACGGGTCGCAGAAAACCCACGCCAGGAGCGCAAGTCGCACCGAGGGGCACCCAGCCAAACGATATCGACGACTGCTATCTGGAACGGAAACTCGTCTGTATTCCCAAATTGTGATTTTAGAAACAGGATTAATATTGGGTGCCGACATACGTTCACACATGACAGAGCATATTCTGGTACCAGTCGACGAGTCCGACCCATCGAGCGATGCCATTCAGTTCGCAATCGAGCACTATCCGGAGGCGACAGTCACAGCAATACACGTCGTCGACCCCGGAGAAGCCTTCGCGGGGACGAGCATCGAGGGCGCAGCTTCCCAACAGGACATCCTGGAGAGTCAGGAGAGACATGCAGAGAAGCTCCTGGAAGACGTCCGTGAGAAAGGCGAATCCGAGGGAATGACCATCGAGACAGACACAATCATCGGAGATGTCTCGCGCTCGATTATCGAGTACGTCGAGGAGCACGGTATCGACCACGTTGTCATCGGCAGCCACGGCCGAACCGGAGCGAGTCGTATCCTACTGGGCAGCGTCGCAGAGTCGGTCACGCGGCGCTCGCCGGTACCGGTGACGGTCGTTCGGTAAGACGGCCGCGCCGGCTACTCTCCGTTCGAGATGCGAGAATGCGAGCCGATGAGCGCGCCGGAGAGGTCGAGGTCGTGGACAGTCGCCTCGCTATCGATAATAGAATCTCGGACCGTCGAATCTGCGACGGTCGCGCCGGGGAACACGAGCGAGCGGTCGAGGTCCGCACTGTGGACCGTCGCGTCGGCCATGATGTGGACGTTCTCGCCGATTTCCGTGTCCTCGACGGTAGCCGACTGTGCGACGATTGAGTCGCCGTCGAGCGCCCACTCGACAGCTTCGAGGTAGCTCTCCGGTGTGCCGATATCGAACCACGCGCCATCGAACGTGAAGGCGTGGACCTCGCTGTGTTCGACGAGCCACTGGATGAACCAGCCGGGTTCATCGGGGTTGTTGCCGTCCGCCAGATACTCCCCGAATCGGACACTCTCGGCCGGGAACGCATAACAGGCAATCGAGACGAGCGTGCTCGGCGGGTCGTCGGGCTTCTCCTGGAAGTCCACGACGCGGTCGCCGTCCAGTTCGACCAGACCGTAGGACTTTGCCTTCTCGCGAGAGCCAACGTCGTAGGCAGCGAGTGTCGGTGTCGACTGCTCCTCGAAGAAATCGAGGAAGTCGGCCACGTCGAAGCTGATGAGGTTGTCGCCGGCGATGACGAGCAGGTCCTCGTCGGCGATACCCTCGCGCTCGACCAACTGAGCGAGTGCGCCGACGACGCCGAACTTCTCGTCCTCGTCGGTAGTGTCCTCGACGGAGAGTTGCGGTTTCTCGAAGCCGGTCTCGGCGACGTGGTCGCGAAAGTCCTCCGCAAAGCGCTCGTTCGTGGAGACGAACACGTCGTCGATGCGGTCGTCGGCCTCCAGTTGCGAGAGAATCGTGTCGATGACGGTCGTCTCGCCGACCGGGAGGAGCATCTTCGGGCGGTGTCGGGTGACGGGCCACAGCCGCGTGGCATACCCCCCGGCGAGTACGACTGCTTTCATATTCCGAACGTCCCATGGGGCGGGTAAATCCCTTTTCATCCCGCTGTCGGCGAAACGGTGATAATCGTACACGGAGTAGAGGAAGTATGCGCGAGGCGAGTCGGACGACGCGCGAACGAATCGCAGACCGCCTGCGTGACCAGCCCCTCCCTGCCGGCACGCTCGCCCGGGAGTTCGACATCCGGGCGGCCACGGCGCTCGACCACGTCCAGCACATCGCACGCTCGCTCGATGGAACAGACGAGGAACTCCTCGTCGCGCCCCCGGAGTGCGAGCAGTGTGGATTCACAGACTTCGACGACCTGGTGAACCGCCCGAGTCGGTGTCCCGAGTGTAAAAACGAAGGCGTCGCAGAGCCAGTGTTCAGCGTCGAGTGAGTTGGACAGTCATCGCAGGCGAAACAGCATCACGGCGGCCACGGGAACTCACCTCTCGCGTTGTTGTGCATGAACTCGCGGTTTCGGTCCGGCCAGTCCAGCAGTCGGTCACGGAGCAGGTCGCCGTCCTCGGTTTCCGGGTCGGGGCCGCCGAGTTTGGCGCTGATAAAGAGGAGTAGCCCACCACCGTAGCCGACGACGACGGTGACGAGCGTCATCACCGTTATCGAGAGAACAAGTTGCAGGAGCCGTTTGCCGAACGGTTTGTCTCTCTGAACAGTGTGCTCGGTCTGGTCCATAGGGTGACGTTGCAGCGCTACCAGATAATCCCAGACACGCTGTTGCTGCTTTAGAAATTCGACACAACGGTTATACAGGGAGATATATAGTTTCCGGAGAAGCCAATGCGGCCGCGCGAAGAGAGTCTGTATCAAAGGTATTCGATCGAGGAATCTTCGGGATTACGGTCTTCGAGATGCCCATCGACTGCCTTCACCACGTCACCGATTTTTCTATTCGCTTGTTGAACGTAAATCAGTCCCGTATGGTCCAACCCTTCTCCCTCAACGAGTGAAAGGAAATCATCGTCGAAGGTCACGAGAATCCAGTTGTTCTGCGCTGCGTATCGTAACTGGTCACGGTCAGGGTCACCGAGTGTGCCTTCGTCTCTGGCTGTGTAGACAGTCCAGCCACGACGGCAAAGACCATCTGCGACAGGAATCCAGATGCTCTCGTCGCAGTACAGCGGCCGACTCATGCGGATGCAGATTCAGAGGGGACGGCGCGGAAATCGTCGATATGGTCGTAGTAGTACGCCAGTGCCCGGTGGACATCCGCCAGTGACAGGTCCGGGTACAACTGCGTTATTTCGTCCGGCTCGTAGCCACTGTGTTCGTAGGCACTGGCGATATCTTTCACACGAATACCGGTGCCCTCGATTGTCGGCGCACCATCACTGTGTTGGTCGTCCCGAACGATTCCCATACACAGTTCATAGATTCCCCATCGGTATCAAATACTGGGTCGCACTCAGTTTCCGGAGAAGCCAATGCGACCGCGCGAAGAGAGGTCGTGTTCGCCCGATGGGCCAGTCTGCTCGAAATCGTAGTCGTCGTCGGTCAGGTAGACGACGCCATCGTCGACGGTCACGTCCAGTTGTTCGACGGTCGCACCCTCACAGGGTCCGTGATTACAGTACCCGGTGTCCCGCTCGAAGGTCGCGCCGTGTTTCGTGCAGACGAGTTCGTCGTTGCGCACTTCTGCGCCACTACCCGAGTCGAAACGTACGTCGGTCCAGTGGGGGCAGTAGTTTTTCATCGCGACGACGCCGTCGGCGAGTCTGAGAAGAATCGCCTCTTCGAGGTCGAACCCGTCGCGCACAGTAAAGAGAAACGAGCCGTCTTCGGGGACCTCTTCGACTGTCGCAATCCGACTGGCCTCGTCCATACACTCCCGATTCGGAAGCGGACGGCTTGAACGGTACGATTCAGTAATAGTCTGCCTCGACGCGCTCGTCCAAGAGTTTGCCGAGTAGCCTCGTCATCGGACCCACGTCCAGTTCGGTGCCGTCAACGCTCGTCACCGGCCGCACCTCCCACGTCGTGTTCGTGACGAACGCCTCGTCTGCGCTCCGGAGGTCCGGAATCGAGTAGCGGCCCGTCTCCACCGGCAACCCCTCTGAGCGAGCGATATCCAGCACGACGCCACGGGTGATACCGGGGAGCAAATCGAGGTCCGTCGCCGGCGTCTTGAGCGCCCCGCCATCGACGAAAAAGACGTTGCTCGTCGCCCCCTCCGTGAGATATCCGTCTACGTCGGCCATAATCGCCTCGTCGGCGTCGGTCCCCTCCAGTTCGAGTCGCGCGAGAATGCCGTTGAGATAGTTGTGCGTCTTCGCATTCGCCGGAATGGCGGCCGACGGAATCCGGCGCGTCTCCGCGGTCCGGAGTGTTGCTGGGTCGTCCCAGACGGACTCGCCGCCGGTCCCCCCGCGCGGGAGTTCGTCGACGATGACCGTAATCGTCGGTGCCACTCTGGGGTCGGGCGTGAGCTTGCCCGCCTGCACGCCGCGAGTCATCGAGACGCGGGCGTAGGCGTCGTCGAAGTCGTTTGCCGCGACTGTGTCGAGGACGCGCTCTTCGAGGTCATCGACCGGTGGCATCGCCTCGTCGAAATCGAGCGCCCGGAGCGAGCGGGCGAAGCGCTCGGCGTGGCTCTCCCACTCGAAGATGTCACCGTTGTAGACGCGCAGCGTCTCGAAGACGCCGTCACCGTAGAGGAAGCCGCGGTCGCGGACGTTGACGGTCGCTTCCGATGCCGGGACGAGTTTGCCGTCGACGTGGTAGGTCAGGTCTGTCATGAGTCACCTGTCGGGGTCGCCATCGCGAGGAAGTTCGCAATCAGTCGTTCGCCCGCGTCGGTGAGGATGCTTTCGGGATGGAACTGGACGCCGACGTGCGGGCGCTCGCGGTGACGGACGCCCATCACGACAGCGTCCTCGTCGGACGTGTGTGCAGTTTCGGCCAGCGTATCGGGAACCGTCGTCTGCTCGACGGCCAGCGAGTGGTACCGACCGACCTCGATTTCATCGGGGAGACCGGCGAAGATACCGTCGCCGTCGTGGGTAATCGTCGAGGGTTTCCCGTGGACGACGGCCTCGGCGTGGCCGACGCTCGCGCCGTTGGCCGCACACAGCGCCTGGTGTCCGAGGCAGACGCCGAGCGTCGGAACGGTGCGCTCGGCGAAGATATCCATCGAGACACCTGCCTCCTCAGGCGTGCCGGGACCAGGTGAGACGACGATAGCGTCGGGGTCGAGGTCGTCGATGCCGCCGAGAGTGATTTCGTCGTTGCGGCGGACGACGACATCGCTGGCAGTCTGTGACTGCGAGGTAAAGTCAGGGTTACTGACAACTGCACCGACGTTCTGCGACGGCGTCGCAGAGCCCGGTGCGGTGACAACCGCACCGACGTACTGGACGAGGTTGTACGCGAACGAATCGTAGTTGTCGATGACGAGGACCTTCATGGTTGCTCCACGCTCAACTCGGCGCGTTGCCCGAGTGCTTCGTCGATGGCAGTGACGAGCGCCCGGCCCTTGTCGAGCGTTTCGGCGTACTCCCGGTCGGGAACCGAATCGTGGACGATGCCGGCACCGACACGGAGGTGGTACGCCTCGGCGTAGCGCACCAGCGTCCGGATGACGATGTTCAGCGTCGCCCGGTCATCGAACCCGAAGATGCCAATCGAACCGGTGTAGGGGCCGCGCCGGGTCGCCTCCACCTCGTCGATTATCTCCATCGTTCGGGGTTTCGGCGCACCGGTGATGGTACCGCCGGGGAACACCGCGGCAATCGCATCCGTCAGCGTCGCATCGTCGCGGAGTCGACCCTCGACTTCCGAGACGAGGTGCATCACCTCCGAGTAGCGGTCGACGCGGCGGTACTCGCTCACGTCCACAGTCCCGTACTCACTGACTTTCCCGAGGTCGTTGCGCTCCAGGTCGACGAGCATCGCGTGCTCAGCGCGCTCTTTCTCGTCGGCCAGGAGGTCCGCTTCGAGCCGGTCGTCCTCGTCAGGGGTCGCGCCGCGCGGCCGCGTGCCGGCGATTGGCTCGGTGACGAGCCGGTCGCCGTCACGGTGGAGGAGGAGTTCGGGACTCGCGGAGACGAGGTCCACGCCCGGAAACTCCAGCAGCGCAGAGTACGGGGCGGGGTTGACTTCGCGGAGTGCGTCGAACGCTTCGACGGGGTGGACAGCTGCGGGTGCGTGCAACCGCTGGGAGACGTTCGCCTGGAAGGTGTCGCCGTCGCGGATGTACGCTTTGACCTGCCGGACGCGCTCGGCGAACGCTTCGCGGGTGCAGTCGCTCTGGAAGTGTGCGCTGTCGGTCGTCGCCGGTGGGTCCCCGACAGCGGGGTCACCCTCCGTCGCCTTTCGTGCGAGTTCGCGGGCGTGTTCGCGAGCCAGCCGATACGTTGCTGCCAGCGTCTCTGCGTCGTCCGGGTCGTCGATGCGCGGGCACGCGGTGATTCGAAGCGTCACGTCGCCCTCACTCGGTCGCTCCCAGGCGGCGATTCGGTCGTAGGTCGCCAGCTGGAGCCGCGGGAGGTTACGGTCCCGGACCGCATCTTCGGGGAGCGATTCGAGTTCGCGGGCCACGTCGTAGGAGAGCCAGCCGATAGCGCCACAGGGATAGGGGATATCGCACTCGCCGCGGACGAGCGTCTCACCGTCAAGAACAGTCTCGAGTGCGTCAAGTGCGCTCGCGCCGGCATCGACTTCGACGAAGTCAGCGGGCGTGACGGCGAAGTAGCCCCAGCCGGACTGGCCGCCGGTCGTATCGAGGAAGACGCCACCGGGGCCGTTGCGTGCCCGTCGGTAGGCACTGAATGGGTCCGAAACGGCCACACGGAGTTCGACCGGGATGCGGGCACCGGGCGGTGCGTCGCGTGCGGTCTGGAGGTACGTATCCCGGTCGGTGACGACCTCGAACATTACCGGCAGAAACGACAGGAGTGCCTAACCGTTTTGCGGTTTTCCGAAGATCAGAAGTCCTGGGCCCGCTCGACCCAGTCGCCAGACCGGGTCTCGCCCGTCTGGGCCGCTTCTGCGACCTCGGCCGGGTCGGCTACCGCGAGGTCCGCGACTGTCTCGATACCGACCGCTTCGAGTCGCTCGGCGTACGTCGGCCCGATGCCCTTGATTTCCTCGACCGACGGGCTATCTGCCGACTCGTCGGTGGCCGGTTCCTCCGTGTCGGCCGATTCGTCGTCGGTGGCCGATTCTTCTTCCGCGTCCAATTCGTCGCCGAGAGTCGCCTGCTCCTCGGTCGGCGACTCCGAAGCCCCTCCGTCGGCAGCGTCTTCCTCGTCGACCGACTCCTCGGTGACTGGTTCCGGCTGTGTGTGTTCGGTAGTCGATGCTGCGGTACTCTCCGGTTCGTCGGTCGCCATCGGCTCGCTCTCACCGGCAGTTTTCCCTGTCTCGTCTGCCGATTCCTGCTCACCGTCCATCCGTGGTTGTGCCGCGTCTGTCCCCTTGACAGCGTGTTCAGTTTCGGCGGCAGGTTCGTGCTCAATAGTTACGTCAGGCTCGGTGTCCCGGGCGGGTGAGTGCCCGTCCTTGTTGGAACCGAAGAGAGACTTGAGTTTGTCCAGCAACCCCATGGCGGGTAGTTGTGACGGGGAATACTTAAACTCGTGTCCGAAGCGCCTCGTTCATCTCCTCGACGGGCGCGTCGCGACCGGTCCACCGTTCGAACGCCTCGACGCCCTGAAACAGTAGCATCCACGCGCCGTCGATGGTCGTCGCACCGGCGGCCGCCGCGTCTGCGAGCAGGCGCGTCTCGATTGGCGAGTAGACCGCATCGAGCACCGCGAGGTCCGCGTGGAGCGCGTCGGCCGGCACCGGCGAGCGGTCCTCCTCCATCCCCACGCTGGTGGCGTTGACCAGCAGGTCCGCCTCGCCGAGCAAGTCAGAGAGCGCGTCGAGACCGTGCCCCTGTGCGCCGGATTCGCCGGCAGGATGGGAGGCCGCGACAGCCGCCGCGAGGTCGTGGGCTTTCGCCTCGGTCCGGTTGGCGATGTGGACGGTCAGCCCCTCGTCGGCCAGCGCGAACGCGACTGCGCGGCCAGCGCCGCCGGCACCGACGACGACGGCCGTACCGGCGAGTTCGACGCCGTGATGCGTAAACGAGCGAACGACGCCAGCGGCATCGGTGTTGTAGCCGGTCGGCGGCGAGGTCGAAAAGTCGACAGTGTTGACCGCGCCAATGCGCTCGGCCAGCGGCGTCGGGTCAACCGCCGCCAGCACTTGCTGTTTGAACGGAATCGTGACGTTCAGCCCGGCGATCCCGAGCGTGGCCGCACTCTCGACGGCTCGTGCACCAGCGTCGGCGTCGGGTTCGAACGTGACGTAGCGGGCGTCGAGACCGAGTTCGGCGTAGGCGGCTTCGTGCATCGGCGGCGATAGCGAGTGTTCGACGGGGTTGCCGAGAAGACCGTAGACGTCCATATCCGAAACTCCGGGCGGGGGCGTATAGTCGCCACGGTCGGACATATCGCAAGACATTCTTACTGAACGGTCAAGTGGTTCGATAGTGAGCCGTTTCCGCCACCCGCTGGTCATCGTCGCGTTCGCCGTCGCCCTCTCGGTACCGTGGGTGTTCATTTGGGGAACCGGTACCGAGTTCGGTGATGTCACTACCGTCGCAGTCAGCGGCATCGCAGTCGTCGGCGCGTCCTTCCTGCTGGCGTGGGGCGCCGAGACCGCCGAGAAGGACGTGCCCCGCGCCTTCGCTATCGCCGTGCTCGCAGTGCTGGCTGTTGCACCGGAGTACGCCGTCGACGCGCTGTACGCGTGGGGCGCTGGCTCCGGCGGCGCGACTGCCGAAGCCTGCCGCGGCGTGGCGACCGGCGGGCACGGTGCGAGCGCGGCAGCCAGCGGACTGGCCGGTGCCTGCCAGGACGCGAACCTCGCGGTCGCCAACATGACCGGTGCGAACCGCATCCTCATCGGCATCGGGTGGGCCGGTATCGCCCTCCTGACCGTCTGGCAGGCCCGCCGAACCGCCGACCCCGCAGTCGACTACCGCGAGGGGTTTCTCGCCACGCGCGTCACGCTCGATAAGGACATCGCGACCGAGATTACGTTCCTCTTTGCCGCGACGGCGTGGGCCTTCTTCGTCCCGCTGGGCGGCGGTATCGACATCCTCGATTTCACCGTGCTCGTGGGTCTGTACGTCGCCTACATCGGCATCATCATCCGGGGCGACATCGAAACCGGCGAGGAGCACGTCGGCGTTCCCGCCTATCTCCAGAAGTTCCCACGACCGCTTCGCGTGACCACCGTCCTCAGTCTGTTCGCTTACTCCGGTTTTCTCATTTTCATCGCCGTCGAACCGTTCGCTCACGGCCTCGAGAACATCGGCGAGTCCATCGGTGTGCCAGCCTTCTTTATGATTCAATGGATTGCGCCGCTGGCCAGCGAGTCACCGGAGCTCATCGTCGTCGCCGTCCTCGTGTACAAAGCCCGCTCGACGGCAGGGTTCAACGCGCTCATTTCCTCGAAGCTCAACCAGTGGACACTACTTATTGGAACGCTCGTCGTCGTCTACTCGCTCGCACTGGGTCGGTACGGGACGCTTCCGTTCGACCAGATTCAGGCTGCAGAAATCTGGATTACCGCCGCACAGTCGTTCTTCGCGCTCGCGTTGCTGGTCGATTTCAGCATCTCGGTGCGCGAGGCTGTCGCGCTCTTTACCCTCTTTATTTCGCAAGTACTCCTCGAGTTTACCTTCCTCAGAGTGTGGGAACCGTTCCCCGACCCGAAATACGAACTGCTACTGGCATACACCGCGCTCTACCTCCTGCTCGGGACGGCGTTACTCGTCGCCCGACGGCATCGGTTGCGCGAACTGTTCGAGTTGACCGCCTTCGCCGTCCGGAAAGCCGCCGGCCGGCACCCGACCAAACCCGACCACGCTGACTGATGCTCGGAATCCTCGTCTCCCGGGCCGACGACGCATCGACGCACATCGGCGAGCACCTGCTGGATATCGCCGACTGGGACGAACAGACCGACGACACTCGCCCCGACGCCGAGGGCGGCGGAACCGTCTACCGAACGAACGGAGCCGAACTCCGCGAGTTCGAGGAGTTACACCTCTATCTCGACCGGCCGGCCGACGCCTTCGACGACATCGACGTGCTCGTGTTCGCGTCGAAGCACGCCGGCGAGACGGGACAGTTGCTGACAGCCCACCACACCGGCAATTTCGGCCCGGCCGACCACGGCGGCGAGGACAACGCCGTCGCCCGCGCCTGCCCGAACACACACGCCCACGTCCTCGACGCGCTCGAAACGCACGCGCCAGCGGGCTACGAGGTTGGCATGGAAGGGACACACCACGGCCCGACCGACGTGGGCGTACCGTCGATGTTCGTCGAAGTCGGGTCCAGCCAGGCCGAGTGGGACGACCCCGCCGCCGCCCGTGCGACCGCACGAGCGATTCTCGACTGTCGCGGTGTCCCGGCGGACCGCGACCCTGAGAACAGTGGCGGAGACGCCCACCGACGACATCTCGTTGGTATCGGCGGCGGCCACTACGCCCCGCGATTCGAGCGAGTGGTCAGGGAGACGGACTGGGCGGTCGGCCA
The DNA here is from genome assembly GCA_036625595.1 of Haloarculaceae archaeon. Lineage (GTDB taxonomy): Archaea > Halobacteriota > Halobacteria > Halobacteriales > Haloarculaceae > Salinibaculum. The sequence goes on from JAZKTK010000095.1 coordinate 11,193, forward strand.
CATCGCCGCCGACTGGGGACTCGACGCGATGGGCGACCTCGACAGCGCGGCGAGTCAGGCAGTACTGGCGACAGCGTTCGAGGAGAGTCGCGCCACCTACGCGCTGGTCGACGGTGACCGCCCCGACGTTGCAGCAGCCGTCGAGCGCGCTGGCGGCCGTGTCGTCAGCGAGACCTGGGTCCGCCAGACCGACGGTGTATCGCTGGGACTGGTCGACCGCGTCGAATCGGACGTAGCGACCGTCGACGAGGGACTGCGATTCGGCGAGGGTGCAACTGGCTACGACGGCGATTTCGCAGTCGTTGACCTCCCGGCGGGGTTGCTCGACGAAGCGCGTGGCATCGACCGGGAGGCGACCTACGAGATTCTCGACGACCACGCACTCGCTTTCGGCACCGACCAGGGCGGCACGCGGCCGACGAACCCCGTCGTCCTCGCCGACGAAACTGACCGTGAGGGGGTGTTCGACGCACTCGCGACCGTCCTCGACCAGCGCTACGACAGCGTCGAGCGTGACGGCCAAGAACTCGTTGCTCGCGAGCAAGCGTTCTCGGCAGAAAAAGCCCGGACGCTGGGGGTTCCCGAAGGACCGAAGTTCGGTACACTCTCAAGCGGCCAGCCGGTCGACGTCGACGGCGAGACCATCCCACCGAGCGCAGTGAGCGAACAGCGAGAACGACGATTTCGACTGGAGTAATTATCGACTACAGTTTCGAGTGGAGATCTAGGGGACGCCTAGCCGAAGCGTCAGCCGAGCGTCAGACACAGGGGAAAACCTATTAGGGTCCGTCTGCAAAGGAGCATTTAAATATGGACTCGATCATCGACGACGCAATCGACGAGGCCGAGGAGGAACGGGAGGAAGCGGCCGCCGACGCCGAGTCGGAAGAGCAAGGGACGCCAGCAGCAGA
>JAZKTK010000096.1:0-11769 GCA_036625595.1 Haloarculaceae archaeon
CGGAGACGAACATCGTTCTCGTGGAGACGGACCGGCCAGCCGAAGCGTTCCTCGACGACTGCGAGAGCGAGGGCGTGCTCGGTGTTCCGTTCGACGACCACGTCGTCCGATTCTGTACGCACTGGGACGTCGACGACGACGATATCGACCGAGCCATCGAGGCGGTCGAGCGGGTGGCGTGAAACCGGATCGCCGCTCGCTGTCTGACCGGGCGACCACCGCCAACCTAGTCTAGAAACGCCAGTAGTAGTTCGTTCACTTCGTCGGGTGCGTCAGATTGCACCCAGTGGCTGGCGTCGGGGAGGCGTTCGATGCGGAGGTCTGGCACCCACTCGTCGAGGTCCTCGAGCAGGTCGACGCTGAGTGCCTGGTCCTGTTCGCCCCAGATGACCAGTGTCGGCACGTCGACGGTCGTGTCGCGGGTGACGGCGTCGGGGAGAAACGAGATGAGCTGTTCGCGAGCGTTCTCCCGGGCGATGGCTCGGTAGTAGTTGACCGGTCCCGAGAGGTCACCCGAGCGGGCCATGGCGTCCTTGTACCGCTGGACCTCTCGCTCGGTGAACGACCCGGGGGCGGCCGTCTCGGTCAGCATCTCGTCGACGATGCGGTAGTCGTCGGCCTGGAGCAGGCGCTCGGGGAGCCACGGAAGCTGGAAGAGGAACACGTACCACGATTTGAGGAGCTGTTCGGGCGACCGCGTGAGGAGTCGCTGGTAGGCACCCGGATGGGGAGCGTTCATGACGACCAGCCGGCGGACGAGTTCCGGCTCTCGAATCGCCGTTTCCCAGGCGATAGCCCCGCCCCAGTCGTGGCCGACGATGTCGGCCTGCGCGTAGCCGAGGTGTTCGACGAGTTCGCGCACGTCGCCGACGAGTCGGTCGGGCGTGTAGCTGTCGACGCCGTCCGGTTTCGCAGAGCGGTTGTACCCTCGGAGGTCCGGCGCGACGACGCGATAGCCCGCGTCGGCGATAGCGTCGAGCTGGTGTCGCCATGCGTACCAGAACTCCGGGAAGCCGTGCAGGAGGACGACCAGCGGCGCGGTTCCAGTCGGGTGGTCGACCGCCTCTTGATTCGCGTCGACGGTGACGTAGTGCAACTCAACATCGGAGAGGTGGGCCGTCTCGTGACGCCAGTGGTCGGGGTCGTCGGGATGGCCCGGTGCGGTGGGGTCCGGTCGTGGGCTGGTGGTGTCGTCGCTCATTTCAGAACCCCCTGAGTTGGTCGAGCCGGTCCTGTGCCCCGCCCTCGGCGATGGCCGAGCGAGCGAGCCCGAGCCCGTCTTCGATTGTCTCGACTTCGCTCCCGGCGTAGAGGCGGACGGCGGCGTTGAGGACGACGGCATCTGCGAAGTGGTCGTCGCGTTCGCCGGTCAGCACCTCCTCGGTGATAGTCGCCGAGTCGGCGGCTACGTCTGCGACAGCGAGGTCGTCGCGCTCGAAGTCCATCTCGTACTCGGCGGTCTCGATTTCGTAGTCGGTAAAGTCGCCGTCGTACTCGGCGACGACTGTCGTTCCGGGGCGGATATCGTCGTACCCCTCGAGCCCCTGAAACATGATGACGCGGGGCACGTCCTGTGATTCCATCTCGGTGAAGGTGTCGACGATGCGTTTGGCGAAGGCGAGGTGGTAGAAGCTCCCGAGATGTACGTCGGCGTCGGCGGGGTTGGCGAGCGTCTCGACGGTGTTTACGAAGGTTCGGACGCCCATCTCTCTCCGGCGGTCGGCGAGGGCGTCGACGCCGGGGTTGAAGTTGGGCTGGTAGTAGAACCCGAAACCGGTCTCGTCGACCATGTCGGCGCTCTCTTCGGGGTCGAGGTCGGTTCGAACGCCGAGTTCGTCCAGGACGTGCTTGTAGGCGGTCGCCTCCTGCGTGGGGACGCGGTCGCCGGAGTGAGTGACGACGGGGGTGCCCGCGGTCGCAGCGGTGATACCGGCGGCGACGCCGAGCAGTGCGGAGGTGTGTTTGCCGTCGTAGTTTGCGCCACAGTCGACCGGGTCGCAGTCGGGGACTGCGCGTTCGACGCTTGCTTCGCGCATTACGTCGGTGAAGGCGGCGAGTTCCTCCGGGGTGTTTCGCTTCCAGCGGTTGGCGAGCCAGAAGGCGCCGAGCGTCGTCTCGGGAGGGTCGTGAGCGAGGATGCGGGTGAAGGCGTCACGGGCCTGCGAGCGGGTCATATCGTCGGCGGACTTGTGGCCGGAGCCGACAACCTCGGTCATCAGCCGTCGCAACGGCCACTCGCCGAACTCGCTGCTCGCGTCGTGCATACCTTCCTGTTGGGCCAGTCCGGTCTAAAACGTCCCGTTTCCGGTAGCCCGCAGACTCATGTAGGGGCAGCCATAATGGGGGCGTATGACCCTCTTCAGCAGCAATCCGGTACGCAGGCTGGCGCGCCACCCGGAAACCTTTTGCTCCCGGTCGTCTCTAGGTGAAAGGGAATGACCGAGCCTGCGACAGTTCTCGTCGTCGACGACGAACCGGACGTCGCCGACGCCTATGCGGCCCAACTTGAGGACGAGTACATCGTTTCGACAGCCTACAGCGGCCAGGAAGCGCTGGACGAACTCGACGACGCTGTCGACGTGGTGTTGCTTGACCGGCGGATGCCCGGCATCTCCGGTGACGATGTTCTCGACGAGATTCGAGACCGCGGACTCGCCTGCCGTGTCGCCATGGTGACTGCTGTCGACCCCGATTTCGACATCATCGAGATGCCCTTCGATGACTACGTCATCAAGCCAGTCTCCCGCGACGACCTCTTTAGCACGATCGAGCGGTTGCTCACCACGTCGGAGTACGAATCCAAACTGCGCAACTACTACGCGCTGACGGCCAAACACGCGACCCTGATGGCCAACAAACCGGAGTCGGAACTCGCAGAGAGCGACGAGTTCACCCATCTCGAAGAGCGGATGGACGACCTGCGCGACCAGCTCGACGAAACGGTCGCCGGCTTCGACGACGACGACTTCGTCGCGGTGTTCCGCGACATCGGTGACGACCCCGCTGCCACCGGCGTTGAAGAGTAGATTTTCCGGGTAATTTTCTCGTTTCAGGTACCGAAAGCACTAACCGCTATTCTCCCTTAACGGTGGCCAATGAGTCAGCAACTCCCGGACGTGCAGGCGACGAGTCCGGATGTGGCTGTGGGTCTCAATCGCGTCGGTGTCACCGGCGTCGAAAAACTGGTCAAAATCGACCGCGAAAAAAAACGGCCAATCGTTCTCATGGCCGAGTTCGACGTGTACGTCGACCTTCCGTCCTGGCGGAAAGGGGCAGACATGAGCCGGAACATGGAAGTTGTCGACGAGACGCTGGAGGCCGCAGTGAGCAACTCCGGCTATCGCGTCGAGGACGTCTGTGGTGACGCTGCCGAACGGTTGCTGGAGAAACACGAGTACACGACGAAAGCGGAGGTCAAAATGGAAGCCGAGTACGTCACCCGGGAGCGAACGCCAGCCTCGGACATGGCGACCCAGAGCACCGCCGACATCATCGCCTCGGCGACTGCCACCGAGGAGGGCACCCACGAAGAAATCGGGACTCGCGTCACCGGCATGACGGTCTGTCCCTGCTCGCAGGGGATGTCGGCGTCGCGTGCCCGGGAGACGCTGCAGGGTCTCGGCATCGAGGACGACACCATCGAGCAGTTCCTCGACGAGGTACCCCAGGCGGGTCACTCCCAGCGGGGCCACGCGACGCTGACTATCGAGAGTGAGGGCAGTCCGGACGTGGACCTGAACGAACTCATCGAGGTCGCCCGGGACTCGATGAGCGCACGCATCTACAATCTCGCGAAGCGTCCCGACGAGGACCACATGACCTACGAGGCGCACGCTGATGCGAAGTTCGTCGAGGACTGCGTGCGTGCGATGGCCGAGGGCGTCGTCGAGCACTTCCCGAACCTGCCCGACGATGCAATCGTGACGATGAAACAGTCAAACGACGAGTCTATCCACCAGCACAACGCGCACGCAGAGCGGGTGGCGACGGTGGCGGACTTGCAGGGCGAAGTGAACGGAAACTGAGCATTCGCGTCACGGCGTGACGCGATTCACCGGAGCCGAACGGCGTGAGGCTCCGGCTTTTTTCGCCCGCGTTTTTGCCGGGAGCGGTACGCGACCGGGAAAAAGGTGGGGGCGAAGTCAACGGGAACTGAACCGCCGCGCACTGGGTCGGAAACTGCTTTTCAGGCCGGTTCGGTCCGCTCTTCGGTGGCTTCGGCGCCCTCTCTTTGTGCGGCTTCGATAACCGCCTCCCGACGGTTCTTCACTGTCAGGAAGACAAATATGAGCAGCCCGATCCCGCGAAGCGTCAGGTCGAGCAGGAGTGGGTCTGGACTGACTGCCACGCCGAAGACGCCGACCAGGTCGAAGACGGCAGTCGAGAGCAGCCCGGGAGCCATCAACAGCAGCGAACTCAACGCGAAGCCGGTTCGTTCGGCTCTGTCGACACTGGTGTACAGCGTGCCGATGACCGTCGCACCGAGTGCGATGACGCCGAGGAAGACGCCCACGACCGGGACCAGAATTTCCGGAATCGAGTAGGTGAGTTCCGCGAGGTCACCGAACCCGACCACGCGATGCTGCTCGCGTATGGGGAGGCTGGCGGCGTTTTCCTTCTCGCGAAGCAGGACGATGCCCGGGGCGAGGACGAACGCAAAGGGGACGATTGCTTTGTTCAGCGACAGCGAGAAGGCCTTGATACCGGTCTCGAAGGGCTCGGACTTGGCGACCCCGCTTGCGGCGTAGGCGGCCACTGCCACCGGGGGCGTGATGTCGGCGATGACGCCGAAGTAGAGAATGAAGAGGTGGGCCGCCAGCAGCGGGATGCCAAACTCCACGAGCGGCGTGGCGAGCATCGAGATGAGGATGATGTACGTGACGGTCGTCGGCATCCCCATCCCGAGGATGATGCTGGCGACAGCGGTGACAAACAGCATGACGACGATAGAGCCACCCGAGAGCGCCAGCAGTAGCGAGGTGAGATTCGGCCCGAGCCCGGAGACGCTGATGACGCCGGGGATGACGCCGGCGGCGGCGACAGCGATGACGACCGGGACTGCAGTCCGGGCACCCTCGTCCATCGACTTGACGACGAACGTTCCCAGCCGGAACAACTGGTTGTCGCCGAGGTCGCGACCGGTCTTCTCGCCGGCCGTCTCGGCAGTGTCCTGGATGGTCGGATTCAATTCGAGATACTTCGCGTCGATATCGGGCCTGAGCAGCAGCGTCACCACACTCGCGAGCATCGCGTACCAGCCCAGGCGGGAGACGATGATGTTGATAGCGTCGCCGATCGGGAGCCCCGCCCCGCGTGCGCCGGTCAGGAGACCGGTGACGGCGACGCCGGCGACGACGTGACTGAGCAGTTCGGCACCCACGACGACCGCAGAGACGCCGAAAAGAAGGCCTCGGGTGTCCTCGCTGTACGCCGAGACGAAGGCGATGAGCGCGGTGAGTGCGACCAGCGTGAACCACGCCGAGCGTGCGACGGAGAGCCGCTCGATGATGAGGTAGTACAGCAACAGGAAGATGGGGACCAGATAGAACCAGCCGTGTTTCATGTGTGCGCGAATCGGAACCGTGTCGATGTCACCCATCCCGCCGATCCCTTCCTGGGTCGCCTTGAGGTGGACCATCACCCAGACGCCGAAAAAGAAGACGACGGCCGGAATCGTCGCGAGGATGATAATCTCGCGAAACGGCGTCGCCGTGTACTGGACCATCAGGAAGGCGGCGGCCCCCATCACGGGTGGGAGAATCTGTCCGCCGGAGGAGGCAGACGCTTCGACGGCACCGGCAAACTCCGGAGAGTAGCCCGAGCGTTTCATCAGCGGAATCGTGAACGCACCGGTCGTGACGGTGTTGGCGATCGAGGAACCGGAAATCGTTCCCATGAAGCCGCTGGCCAGGATGGACGCCTTGGCCGGACCGCCCTTGCGATTACCGGTGGCCGCGTACGCGAGGTCGATGAACCACTGGCCGGCACCGCTCATCTCCAGAAAGGAGCCAAAGAGGATGAAGATGTAGATGAACTGCACCGAGACGGTGACCGGAATGCCGAACACGCCGTTTTCGGTGTTGTACCAGAGGTTCTGGATAATCGAGGGCCAGGTGAGTTCGGGAATCGCCAGCAGGCCGAGAAACGGCGTGCCGCTGTTGATGAGATAGCCCCACCGGGCGTAGACGATAAACGAGGCGACGATAATCATCAACGGGAGCCCGAGCGTCCGGCGAGTGGCTTCCAGTACCAGTAACACGCCCAGCACACCCAGGATGAACGCGGCGGAGGTCTCGCCGACGATGGGTGCGCCGCCGAGAACCGGGTCAAGAAACGGGAGAATCTCCGGTATCGGGCGACCAGAATCGACGCCGAACACGCGCATCCGCTGTATCTCTCCGAAATCGGTCAGGAAATACAGCGCCGCGAGCGCGGCAGTAATCATACAGAGGATATCGAAGGGCGTGACTCGGCTTCGGGTGGGGTCCAGAACGAGCCAGCGGGCGAACCCGCGGACTCGTTCGGCCACGCGTGTGACCGGATTTGCGTCGCCGAGACGAGACGAAATCGTGGGCACGACCTTTCCGAGGCGTCGGACGACGAAGCCATCGCCCATACTCGCCGGGAACATCAGGAAGGTAAGCACGAGAGCGAAGGCGACGTGGATAGCGTTTGCCTGCAGGAGCTGGAGGGATATCTGCCAGTTGCCGACGATGGGTATCCAGACTGTCGCCGTAAAGCTCTTGGCGGCGAGCCACATCTGGAACAGCGAGAAGAGAATCCCGATCGCCGAGACAGCGAGGGCAGCCAACCCCTTCAGCGATCGTCGCCGCTCTATCTCTTCGAGGAGTTCCTCTGTTTCGTCTCTCGATAGCTCTGCTTCCACACCGCCGCCCGGGCTCGTGTCTTGGTTGTTATCGCTCATATGACTCTATCGATCAGTGACTGCTGCTCGATGTGAATGCGGATGTCGTTTGCGTCCGTCGCCGCAACGAGGTCGTACTGCTGGCCGCCGACAACAAGCGTGTGTCCAGCGACCCGTCCCGGCGAGACCGACAGGGAGTCGAGCCTGGTAATCGGTTCCGGCGGGTCGTAGACGAGCGTCCCGTCGACGTTCGTGACGTTGACTCGTGCTGGGAGACCCCAGCCGTACGATTCGAACTCCATGCGCGTGTTCACGAGCGTGTCGCCCTCGATGCGGTACTCGTCGTACACCCGGGACTTCTCGACGCTGTGCGTGTATTCTAGTCCGACAATCGTCTGGTTCTCGACGGGTTCGGTGAGGTAGCGTTCCCCGGTGTCTACGTCCTCGACGACGAGCACCGGCCCGGCCGGGGCCGTCATCGCAAATGCGACGACTGCGACTACGAGAACGAAACCAAACGGAACGGGATATGTGAGTATGGTTTTCAGCCGGGGCATGTGCTCGGGGTGACAGCCGGCGGCGATAGCGTCGGCTTACGCGTCGAAGTACGCGGCCGCACCTTCGTGGAGTTCGATGGACATCCCGTCCTGTGCGCTATCGGCCGAGATGAAGTCCGTCTTGATACTCAGATCGCCGACGTTGTCGAAGATCGCAGCGGTGATCGTCTCGACGGTGTCAGCCGGCACCCCGGAGTGGGTCGCGATCATCGCCTGGACGGCGACGGTTTCGATGTCCTCGTCGACCCCGCTGTAGGTGCCGCCGGGAATCGTGTCGTCGGCGAACCAGGAGGCTGCGTCCTTGACTGCCTCGCGGTCGTCGCCATCGATGGGGACGATGTTGATGTCGTTGGTATTTGCCAGGTCCTCGATGGCACCGACCGGCCACCCGCCGACGACGAAGGCCGCTTCGATATCACCGTTTGCGAGCTGTTCGGACGCTTGGGAAAAGCCGGCGTTCTGTTCGTCGTAGTCGGTGACACCGACCGCTTCGAGAATCTGGTTGGCGTTGACCTGCGTCCCCGAACCGAGGTCGCCCGTGTTGATGGTCGCGCCACTGAGATCGGAAATCGACTCGATACCCGTCTCCTGTAATGTCACGACCGTAATCGTCTCGGGATACAGCGTCGCGACGCCCTGGAGGTTCTCGATGGCGTTCCCCTCGAAATCCTCGATACCGGTGCCGTTTTTCGCAAAAAAGGCGATGTCGTTCTGGATGAGCGCGAACTCCGCCGATTCGTTGGCGAGGCTGCCGACGTTCTCGACGCTCGCACCCGTCGACTGGACGTTCAGCGAAAAATCCGTGTTCTCCTCGACAATCGTTTTGATTTCGTTCGAGAGCGGGAAGTACGTCCCGCCAGTGCCGCCTGCGTGCCACGAGAGACGGTTTCCGTCACCGCCGCCACCGTTGCCGCCACAGCCAGCGAGACCGACCATACCAGCAGCGCCGAGCGCCTGCAGTACTCGCCGCCGCGTGCGATGTTGTACCATGGGCGGTTTAGCCGACTGCGGCGAATAAGTATAGGCTGCTTAGCCAGATGTACGACGGGATTAGGGACAGTAAGCACGACGAACCGCTGAACGAGAGTGTCGGCTGCGCCGGGGAGACGGGGTGTGCGTTACAGTTCGAGCGGCTTCGCGTCCTCCCAGCGGGGCTGGAACTCGTCGGCGACATCGGCGGCAAACTCGGAGTCTTTGAAGTCGATAACGCCGAATGTCTTGCCGGCGTTGAGCGGGTGTGGAATCTCGATACAGACCTCGACGTGGTCGAGGAGTTCGAACGTCCCGGTGACGTTCGGGCTGGTCCGGACCTCGAAGTCGTCTTCTTCCTGGAGGTGGGTACGGTAGCGGCGGCCGACGCTCTGGGGAAGCGAATCGACCAGTTCCGGCCGCAACAAGATAGAGACACTGACTCCCCGTTCGAGGGCGGCTTCTACTTCGTCCAGAATCTGTTCGCCCATCTCGTCGATGTCGAACTGCGGCGTGGGTGCGCCGGCGACCATGACGATGCTGTCGTCGGCAGCGGTGAGCCGTTCGACAAGCAGGTCCGAGGCTTCGTCGGGGCCGAGCGCGGCGGTCCAGAACGGCTCGTCGACCGGTTCGGCGCTTTCGAGTTCGCTCCCGAGTTCGTCGACGATATCCTCGTACTGGTCGGCCTGCTCTTCGAGTTCGCGTTTCTTGTCGTCGAGTAACCGGTCGAGTGCCGTATCCGGTTCGACAGCGACGTATTTTTTCGGGCGACTCGCACTCTGACTCCGGGCCAGATTGTGGGTCTCCAGACTGTTGAGCACGTCGTAGATGCGCCCCATCGGTACGTCACTCGCACGAGACAACTCCTTTGCAGTTGTCGGGCCCGTTCGGAGCAGCGACCGGTACGCACGAGATTCGTACTCGGAGAGGCCGAGGTCCCTGAGACTTGCCATCGTCGGTAGTGCTCGCTCCTGGTGTAAAAACGCACCGGGTGTTTACGACTCGGTGGTCACCAGCGCTTCGAGCGCGGACGGAGAGTCGGCCGTCCCGGTGACTTCGCCGTCTGTCCGGTGGCGTGCGGTGTCGTCGAGGCCGTCAGCGTCGGGGACGACGACGGTGTCGTGATCTGCGAGACGGAGCGCAGCGCGGTGGAGGTCCGTGCCGGCAGGCGTTCCGACGTCGATGGCTTCGGGGGCGCGCAGACGGGCGGCCGTGGCGGCGTAGTGGGCAACCTCGACGCCCATCCGGTCGGACGCGTTCCCGAAGGCTGCGACGGCCTCGTGGGCGACCTCCCGGTAGTGGTCTTCGCCGGTGAGCAACGCGAGGTCGAGCAGCGTATCGGCCAGTTCGACGGCGGTATCCAGCGGGAAGAGCGGACTGTCGAGCAGTCCGAGTTCACCGGTCGGGCCGTCGGAGAACGCACCGCTCTCGTGGCGCAGGTTCTCGATGGTCCAGTCAGCGACCTCGCGAGCGGGGCCGGCCTCACCCCGAACTTGCCAGGATGTCGTGAGTGCGTTCAGGACATGGGCCTGGTCGACGAGCAGTCCCGAGGGACCGCTCTCGTCGCCGTCCCGGTAGTGGGTCACCTCGCCGCCGTCGACGAGTTCCGTGACGACATGGTCGCGTGCACGCTCGGCGTAGCGGGTGGCTCGCTCGTCGTCAGTGTAAGCGGCAACGGTCAGGAGTGCGTCGATAGCGAGGCCGTTCCGGTCGGCGAAGACCGTCTCGTCGATAGGCGGTGCGTCGGCTTCCTCGCGCTCGGTGGGTTCGAGCGTGTAGTACCCCTCGTTGCCGCCCTGGCTGGCGGCAAAGGCATCGCCGGTCCAGAGGTCGGTCGTGAGATACTCGATGGTGTCGGCGGCGCTGTCGCGGTAGTTCTCGTCGCCGGTGTAGCGGTAGCCACGGGCAAAGGCCCGGACGAGCGCGGCGTTTTCCTCGGTGAGCTTCTCGCGGACGGTCCCGCCCCAGTTACGGTTGCGGGCGTAGCGGTAGAAGCCGCCGTCGTAGGTGTCCAGCAGGTGCGTCTGGATGGCATCGAGCGTGCGCGTCGCCTGGTCGCGGGCGCGGACCAGCGCGAACTCGATAGTCCGTGGCAACGGGAACTTCATGTCGCTGCCCCAGCCGCCGAACTCATCGTCGTAGGCCGCCAGCAGTTGCTCGACCATGTGCTCCTCGATGCGGGCGTCGATTGCTCCCCCTGGGGGTTTTGCGTCCCGGAGCGCTCGCGGGACCGAACCGGCGTCTTCGCCTTTGGCGTCCCACGTTTCCCGAACCTTGTCGAGGATGCCCCGGAAGCCCTCCGGGCCGAGGAAGGTTGCGCCGGTGAGCACGCGGCCCTGCGGGGTCAGAAAGACGGTCGAGGGAAAGCCGCCCATGTTGTAGCGTTCGCGAATCTGGGGGTTGCGGTCGGCGTCGACGCGGACCGGAACGAACCCATCGTTGACGTTCGCGGCGATGCGCGGCTCGCCGTAGGTGGCCGCGTCCATCGCTCGGCAGTCGGCCGACCACGAGGTGACGAGCGAGAGCAACAGCGGTTTGCCCGTCTGCTGGGCGACGTCGAAGGCGCGCTCGCCCCACTCGTTCCACTCGACTTTGGTGGCGTCGTCGTTCATACTCCGTCTTCGTGGGTGACGGAATAAGTCGCTTGCACTCTGGCAGTGCGTCGTCGTTTCGACTCTTCCACCTGGCTCGAAAGGGGTTTGGGGCCGGAGTTTCTATCGTGTGTATGCTCCGTATCATCGGGGTCCTGTTGCTCATTCCGCTGCTCGAGATGTTGCTGCTGGTGGTTCTCTCGACGTACATCGGCTGGCAGGTTGTCGTGTTGCTGGTCGTCCTGACCGCACTCGTCGGCATGTTGCTGGTCCGCGCACAGGGCAGACAGACCCTCCGGAAGATACAACAGAAGACCGCTCGCGGGGAACTGCCCGCCGACGAACTCCTCGACGGTGCGCTCCTGCTAGTCTCCGGTGCGTTCCTGCTCACGCCCGGCCTGGTCACCGACGTGATCGGGTTCTTGCTCGTGATTCCGTTCACGCGCTACCCGATTCGGCTGGCGGTCAAGAAGTGGGTCGTCGTCCCCTACGCGGACGCAAAGTCCCGCGGCTTCGTCACCGGGAACGTCTACATCGATGGGTTCCCCAGCGAAGAGGGCGCAGCGGGCGTGCAGGGCGGTCCTGGACCAGGTCCGGGCCCGAGCGGCGACACCTACGACATGGACGAGGACTCCTACGACGTGGACGACGGACGGGAGTGAGTCACCGTCCCGTGGTCCGACCGAAGAGTAACGCTTAACAGTACCTGCCGGATACAACCTGATGCGTTCGGGGCCAATAGCTCAATCAGGTTGAGCGCTCGGCTGATAACCGGGAGGTTCGCGGT
>JAZKTK010000097.1:0-11446 GCA_036625595.1 Haloarculaceae archaeon
CGTACTCGTCTTCCCGAATCTCGAAGCGGGCAACATCGGCTACAAACTTCTCCAGCGACTCGGGGGTGCCGAAGCCATCGGCCCGATGCTCGCCGGGATGGACAAACCCGTCCACGTCCTCCAGCGTGGCGACGAAGTCAAAGATATCGTGAATCTGGCCGGCGTCGCTGTCGTCGACGCACAGGAATAGCACCGGCGACGAAGCCAGCGGCGAGTCGCCGCTTTTTCCCCTCGAAGGATTGGTCGGTTAACCCCGGTTTATTAGTTTGTTTGCATTGTGTTACAGCGCATACAATGCCGACTGTGAGCGCGCGACTCCCGGAAGAAGACAACGAGGAACTGGAAGCGGTGACGGAATTGCTTGAGTCCGACAAGAGCACGACGATTCGGAAGGCGCTCCGGGAAGGAATGGCGACACTCCGGGAACGCCACGCCATCGAGCGGTATCAGAGCGGCGACGCCTCGGTCAACGAGGCAGCGCGCCTGGCAGGGATGTCGGTCGGCGAGTGGCTCGAACTCGCCCACGAGCGCGGACTGACGACCCAACTCGACGAGACAGACCTGACCTTCGACGCAGAACGCGCGAGCGAGCTATGATTCTCGTCGACGCCACCACGCTGTACGAACTGGGGCAGGTCGGAGAGCTGGACCTGCTAGAGTCCTTCGAGGGGACTATCGTGGTGCTGGACACCGTGGCCGGCGAGGTGACTGTCGAGCCGGCAGCGACGAATCTGGAGCGCTTTCTCGACGAGTACGACGTGACAACGGCACTCGACATCGATACGTTCGAAGCCGACGCGATGGCGCTGCTCGATACCGACGAGCGGACCAGCGACGTGGTGCTGGTCGCGGCACTGTTGGCTGGACGGGAGCGTGAGGAAGACGTGGCGCTCGTTTCGGGCGATAAACGACTGCGGGCGATTGCCGACGGACTTGGCGCGGCTGTGACCAGTACATTCGGTGTCGTCGTCCGGGCCACGGCCGACGACAAGTACTTCTCGACGACGCAGGCAAAGCGCGTGATTCGTCGCACCGACCACCACGGTGTCCAGATGACCGGGACACTTCGGGAACGTGCGATTGGTGAAGTCTCTGGCTGAGAATCACGCAGTCCTGGCGTGCCTGTGCTGCGACCGCGAGTAACCAGAGGAAATTCCGTACAACGACAAAATATCATTAAACAGTAGTAATATTTATTTGTATAAATATACGAAGACTCTGTGTGTATCGTCCGCAGACTGAAACGGTCTTCAACGTACTCAGCGACGAGACAGCCCGGAGGATTTTCACCCACATTCACGAGTGCCCACAGTCTGCAAAAGACCTGCAGGACACCTGCAGTACGTCGTTGAAAACAGTCTATCGCCGACTGGAGAATCTCCAGGAGGCAGGGCTGGTCTCGCCAGTCGAACAGGTTGACGAGGAGGGAACCCACTATACCGTCTACGCGACGGCAGTCGAAGAGGTCGAGATTTCGGTCAAACCTGGAGACTCGAGTGTCGAAATCGAGATTCACGAGGACGACAACGTAGACCAGTTCGTCTCGGTCTGGTCGGAACTCCAGAAGCGATAGTGATGGTCACGTCAACCACTCTCATCTTATTAGCTTCCAGGCTAGTTGGTGTGCTCGCCGCGGTTGCAATCACGATTACGAGCTACCGTGCGTACCTGCGGACCGGTGAACGGACCTTTCAGTACACGATGGTTGGCTTTGCCTGTCTCGGGTTCGGGCTCGTCGTCGAGTCGTATCTGTTGGACACAGTTCCACTTACTCTCACTGAGATACACGCCATCGAATCAATCGTGTTTGCCATCGGATTCGTCATCCTCTACGCGTCGATAGCGCCACAGACCGGACGATAACATCGGCTAAACCTCCCGTTCGGCGGGCCGTGAACTACTATTTCGCCACAGTAGTGCTGGTCGAAAATAGTGGGCAAAGAACAGCAACCGGACCGTCTTCACCATTGTCAAATACTGACAAGGGGGAGTTGGTTTAATCGCTTACAACTGAGACGTCTAGACTACAGATGTCAAATCAACTTCGAATCGAGAAAACCAGGCGTCGAATGATACAGCTGACCAGCAGTGCCGCATTCCTCGGTCTCGCTGGCTGTACTAGCGATGGTAACGGGACCGAAGGAGGTCAAGACGACACGGAAGACGGTGGGGGAGATGATATGGATAATGATGAGGATGAAGAGGAGGATGAAGAGGAGGAGCTTCCAGAGGGAGTCTCCGAAGAGGAGTTCGAAACGGGGCCAGTGCCGGAGGCCTACATGCGTGCAATGTCGCTGGGTGGCGAAGAGCGGAACCCGGACGACCTGAGCACGAAAGACGAAGTCACCTTCTCCGAGTACGATGAGGCAGAAGAGAACTCCGCACACCAGCCGGGCCGGTCCTGTGGGAACTGTGCTGATTACATCATCGACCGGAACGGTGACGGGTTCGGAGCCTGTGCCGAGGTCGAAGGGTATATCGACCGGGCCGACTGGTGTGTCATCTACGAAGTGTTGCCAGAACCCTCGGTTCCCGACGGAATGACGGAAGACGAACTTGCCACCGCCGAGGTACCCGAGGAGTATCGGACAGCCGACTCACAGGCTGACGAGGCGCGTGACCCCGAGAATCTCGTGGCACAGGAGGACGTGAGCCTGACGGAGTCAGTCGAAGCGATTGCCGATGGCGACGCAGACCCAGGAGAGTCCTGTGGGACCTGCGCCGAGTTCATCCCCGACAAGAACGGTGACACCTGGGGAGCCTGTGCAAAAGTGGAGGGGTACATCGCTGTCGAAGACTGGTGTAACATCTGGGAGCACGTCAGTGAGGCCTGAGCGACTCTCCTGTGAGACACCGTCGCGAGTCGCTCTGAAATTCCCTCTCAGTTCGTTTGGCCGACGGTAGACAGCTTCGTGAGAATGTGAGTTGGAGGAGCGAAGTACAGATAGAGAGGGGTCACCGTCAATCTCCGACAGACACCCACTCAGCGGGGTGACGCTACGGAGAGAGGCGCTGTCTATCCCGCGGGAAGAGAACGGCTTCGCGGATGTTCTCCAGTCCGAGCATTGTCATGACGAGGCGTTCGGCACCCAGTCCCCAGCCGGCGTGGGGGGGCATGCCGTATTTGAACATCTTGGTGTAGTACTCGAAGGCTTCCGGTTCGAGCCCCTGCTGTTCGAATCCCTCGATGAGGCGCTCGTGGCGGTGTTCGCGCTGGCCACCAGAGACGAGTTCCAGGCGCGGGTGCATCATGTCGAAGCCCGTCGACAACTGCTCGTCGTCGTCGTGGTCCTTGATGTAGAAGGGCTTGATTTCGCTGGGCCAGTCAGTGATGAAGTAGTGGCTGCCGACCTCCTCGCCGAGCGCGCGCTCGGCCTCCGTCGAGAGGTCGTCACCCCAGACGAGCTGTTCGTCGAGTTCGCCCGTCGCGTTGATTCGCTCGATGGCTTCCTCGTAGGACAGGCGCGGGAAGTCCGCCTCGGGAAGCTCGAACTCCTCGGCGAGGCCGAGCGTTTCGAGTTCGTCGGCGCAGTTCTCGGCGACGCCCTCGTAGGCAGCGCGGACGACGCCCTCGCAGACGTCCATCGCTTCGGTGTGGTCGATAAAGGCCGACTCGAAGTCGATGCTGGTTGCCTCGTTGAGGTGGCGTGGCGTGTTGTGCTCTTCGGCGCGGAAGATTGGGCCGATTTCGAAGACCCGCTCCAGTCCGGAGCCGACCATCAGCTGCTTGAACAGCTGCGGGCTCTGGTTCATAAAGGCCTCTTCGCCGAAGTAGGTGATGGGGAACAGTTCGGTCCCGCCCTCAGTCCCGGTCGCGACGATTTTCGGCGTGTTGATTTCCGTGCTGCCGACCGAGCGGAAGTGCTCGCGGACAGCACGAAGCGTCTCGGCGCGAATCTCGAAGATGGCTTTCACTTCGTCTTTCCGGAGGTCGAGCGTGCGATTGTCCAGTCGCGTCGAAAGTTCTGCGTCGACCTTTCCGGACGGGTCCAGTGGCAGTTCCGGGTCGGCCTCGGCGATGACCTCGATTGTCTCGGGCGTAATCTCGACGCCGGTGGGGGCGCGCTCCTCTTTCTCGACATCGCCAGTAACGGAGATGACGCTCTCGCGGTGAACGTCCAGGGCCGTCTCGACGAGGTCGTCGTCCATCTCGTCTTTCTCGAATTTGACCTGAATCTTGCCGGTGGTGTCCCGGAGAATGAGGAAGGCGATACCACCCAGGTCGCGAATCTCGTGGACCCAGCCGGCGACGGTGACGGTGTCGCCGGGTGCTGCGTCCGCCGTGTAAGTGCGGTCGTCCATGCCGCCCTGTTTTGGTGGCCCGGACTTAAGCACAGTCTTTCGGCGTCAGGCCGAGACCTGTGCCTGCCACTCGCGGAGCTGGTCGACAGAGACACCCTGAACAGCCGTCGCGACTTCCTCAGCATCCGCCGTGTCGAGGTCTGCCAGCGACTCGACGCCGGCGTCGGCGAGTTTCTCAGCAGTTTTCGCGCCCAATCCATCGAGGTCTTCGAGGTCCTCGACGGCCTGTTCAGCCTGGTACTCGTGGTAGTTGCAGATGGGACAGCCCAGTTCCCACGGCTCGTCGCCGCTGTGGACGACGAGTTCGGGGAGGTCGTGTTCCTCGCAGAACTCGTCAGTGACCTCGATGTCTCCCCGGCGGGGAAGGGGCAGCGAGTAATCACAGTCGGGATAGCGGGTACAGCCGACCAGTCGCGAGCCAGAACGGAGTTGCTTAATCGCGAGTTCCCCATCATGCGTGTCACCACACTCGGGGCAGTCCCCGATAACTCGGTCCTCGCTGTCGTCGGCTTCCTCGGCCGCACAGCGGGGACAGCCGTGGACGAAGGTATCACGACCGGCGAGCATCTTCACGTGGTTCATCTCGTGGTCCTCGCAGGTCTCATCGAGGACGAGCGGCTCGCCGGTGTTTGGCAGCGGCAGCGTGTAACGGCATTCGGGGAAGCCGTCACAGCCGACAAAATACGAGCCCTGGCGGCTGCGCCGAACGAGCAGGTCGTCGCCACACTCGGGACAGGGGCCGAGTCGGCGGTCGGCTTTCAGCGATTCCTGGAGGTGCTCGCCGATATCCTCGCTGGACTCGCGGAGTTCCTCGAAGACCCGCTCTAACATCTCCCGTGACTCGTCAGTCACGTCGTCGAGTGTCGCCTCGCCGTCGGCGATGGCGGCCATGTCCGCCTCCAGTTGGGCGGTCATCTCGTCGCTGACGACGTGCTCGGCAAAGGATTCGGCGGCCTCGACGACGGCCTCCGCCAGCGCGGTCGGTCGCGGCGGGTCGCTCTCGATGTAGCCGCGGTCGTAGAGCTTCTCGATGATGTTGTGCCGGGTCGCCTTCGTTCCCAGTCCCAGCTCCTCCATTTTCTTGATGAGGCGGGACTGGCCGTAGCGACGGGGTGGCTGGGTCTGTTTGTCTTCGAGTCGGACCTCGGTCAGGGCGAGCTGTTCGCCTTCCTCGACATCCGGAACGTGGTTCTCGCTGGTGCTGGCGTAGGGGTAGACGGCGTGGTAGCCGGCGTCGACCAGTCGCTTGCCGTTGGCCTTGAGCTGACAGTCGCCGACGTCTGCGACCACGCGGAGGTGTTCCCACGTCGCGGCCTCTGCGACCGTCGCGAAGAAGCGCCGGACGACCAGTTCGTAAATCTCCCACTCGTCGTCGCCGAGTTCACCGCGCGGCGGTAGTTCACCAGTCGGGTGAATCGGCGGGTGGTCGGTCGTCTCCTCGTCCCCGGCGGTCGGTTCGATGTCATCCAGTTCGAGTAACGTCTCGGCGTCGTCGCCGAACTCCCGGCTACCTACGAAGGAATCGAGGAGTGAGTCGGGCTCGAGGTCCTCGGGGTAGACCGTGTTGTCGGTCCGGGGGTAGGTGAGATAGCCAGCGGTGTAGAGGTCTTCGGCGATAGACATCGCCCGCTGAGCGGAGTAGCCCAGCGAACTGGCCGCGCTGATGAACGCGGTCGTGTTGAACGGCGTCGGCGGCGTATCGGTCCGGGTCCGGCGGCGGACCGAGGAAACCGTCGCGGCGTCGGCCGACTGCAGTTGCTCGTAGACACGCTCGGCCTCGCTCTCGTCCCAGACGCGTTCGGCCTCGCTCCCGTCGTCGTCGTAGAAGTACTGCGCTTCGAAGTCCTGCCCGTCTTTTTGCAGGTCCGCAAACAGCTCCCAGTAGTCTTCGGGGTCGAACGCCTGGATTTCGCGCTCGCGGTCGACGATGAGCTTCA
Source organism: Haloarculaceae archaeon (assembly GCA_036625595.1). Taxonomy (GTDB): domain Archaea; phylum Halobacteriota; class Halobacteria; order Halobacteriales; family Haloarculaceae; genus Salinibaculum. The sequence continues at coordinate 6,240 of JAZKTK010000097.1, forward strand.
GCGTCGGGGACTGCACGCGTCCGACGGAGATGAAATCGTCGCCCAACTGACGGGCCGACAGCGAGAGAAATCGGGTGAGTGCCGCCCCCCACACGAGGTCGATAATCTGGCGGGCTTCGCCGGCCGCGGCCAGGTCGAAATCGAGGTCGTCGGGGTTGGCGAAGGCCTCCTGCACCTCGTTTTCCGTAATCGAGGAGAATCGCACCCGCTTGATCGGGCCGTCCATCTCCTCGCGGATGAGTTCGTAGGCCTCCTTCCCGATGAGTTCACCCTCGCGGTCGTAGTCTGTCGCGATGGTTGCTTCGTCGGCCTTTCGGGCGAGGGTCCGGAGCGTCGCGACGATATTTTCCTTTGTGGGCGACTTTTTCACGTCGGCGTCGATGAGTTCGACGGGTTCCACGTCACGCCAGTTGGCGTACTCGGACGGGAAATCGACACCGACGACGTGTCCCGAGAGTCCGACGACACGTTTGTCGCCCCAGCGGTAGACGTTGACGCCGTTCCGGCGTTCGACATCGGCAGTCCCTTCGCTGAGAATCTCCGCGATACGGCGGGCGGCGTTCTCCTTCTCCGTGATTATCAGGTCCACGGCTGGTCACCTCTGGGGAGCATCTACGCTCTCCTACGCCCGGACCAGTTCTAAAACGTTTCGGCTAATCGACAGACAGCGCGGGTGTGCGGGCGCGCATGCGCTGGCGAACTCGCGGGCGCACGCGCGAGCGCACCCGAGACACCACATATTGGGTCTGTACTGGCTGAAGGTGAGAACAAGAAACGTGAGAGGGCGAGACGTGACTGTTAAATCTGTGCTGACCATCGATTCGGGCAATGGGACGGACTGGGCTACTGGAGTTTATCGCCGCACAGAGCGTGTTCATTGCGGCGCTCGTCCACCTGACACTCGGCGTCAGAGGGTGGCTCCGCTGGATACAGGGTGGGTTTTTCATTCCAAACGATTTCCGGTGGCCCGCGTTCGTCGTCTCTGCACTTGTCATATTCGTCGGCCTCTACGTCGCATCTCACCGGGAGAATCGGCGGCCGTTCTACGTCGGTGGCATCGTCGTGATGGTCGGCTACGCTGTTGGCTACTTCGTGTGGCACCTGACCGGACACCGGCCGTTACTGGTGTTGGGCCAGGGTGCTGGAACGGAGGCTGTCAGCGTCCAGTGGTTCCTCGACCACCTGTTCGCCGGCCCGGTCGAGTTCGCCAGCCTGTTTTTCGAGATTGTCGCCGTCGTGGCGCTGGCGGTACTGCTGGTGACCGTCGACGACGGCGGGTCCTGAGCGTCGGTACGGACGCGAAGACAGCCCAGGAAAACGATTACTTGCGATAGTAACGAACACGAACGTGTGGACGCAGACCGGTATCTCTCCCGAATCGGACTCACTCCTGATGCCCTCGGTGAGCACTCGGTCGAGGCTCTCGCCCACATCCAGCGTGCGCACGTCCGGTCAGTTCCCTTCGAGACCCTCTCGATTACGGGTGACCCGTTCACCGACGACCGGGGCGAGGGTGTGACGCTCTCGCTGCCTGCACTCTACGAGAAACTCGTCGAAGACCAGCGGGGCGGCTACTGTTTCGAACTCAACGGACTGTTCGGGTGGTTGCTCGCCGAAGGCGGGTTCGACGCCGACCGAATCGCCGCGCGCGTACTCGGTGAGGACGGCCAGGCGCGTCCGCCGGCGAACCACCACGCACACATCGTCACGCTCGACCGGCGATACCTCGTTGACGCCGGACTGGGCGTCCCGACGATGCGCCAGCCCCTCCCACTGGACGGGGACTCGCGGACCGACGAGGTGGGCGTCACGTGGCGCGTCGTCGAGAGTGACCGGCCCGACGCGGACTACTTGACTCAGTTCCGGATGCCCGGCGACGACGACTGGACCGACCGGTACGTCTTCCGGGAGGAGCCACGGGAGTTGGCGTTCTTCGAAGCGACCTGCGAGTATCTCGCGAGCGCACCGGAGTCACCGTTCACCGGCGACCCCGTCGTCTCGATTGCGACTGCCGACGGACACAAGAAACTTCCCGGGACACGCTGACTGTCAGCGACGGCGAGACGACCGAACGAGCGGTTGCCGCCGGCGAGTGGCACGACGTGCTCGAAGCGGCGTTTGGGTTGCGCCCTGAACCGAGAGAATAGACGGTACTCGGTCGGGCTGGCGAGAAGCTACTCCAGTTGGTCGCGCAGTAGCTGATTGACGTCACCGGGGTCGGCACTGCCTCCTGTCTTTTGCATCACCTGACCGACGAGGAAGTTCAGTGCGCCACCCTCGCCGCTGTGGAAGTCCTCGACTGCGTCGGGGTTTTCTTCGATTGCTTCCTCGACGGCCTGCTGGACCGCGTCACCGCTGGTCTTGCCGAGTCCCTCCGCTTCGACGATGGTGTCGGGGTCATCGCCCTCGTCGAGCATCGAACGAAGCACGGTTTCGCGGGCGTTCTTGGCGGTAATATCGTCGGTTGCGACGAGTTCGACCAGCCGCGTGATTTCGTCGAGTCGGTCGGTCACGTCGGTGATAGCCATGTCGCGGTAGTTGAGTTCGCCAAGCAGGTTGTCGGCGACCCACGTCGCGGCGAGGTCGGCGTCGAACTCGCTGGCGATGTCCTCGAAGAAGTCAGCCACCTGCTTGGTGGAGGTGAGTTTGTCCGCTGCCTCGTCGCTGAGGCCGTACTCCTCGCGGAAGCGCTCGCGGCGGGCATCGGGCAGTTCCGGAATCGCAATCTCCGCTTTCCAGTCGGCCACTTCCAGCGGCGGGAGGTCGGCCTCGCGGAAGTAGCGGTAGTCCTTCTCTTCCTCTTTCGAGCGCATCGAGACGGTGATGCCGCGGGACTCGTCCCAGTGGCGAGTCTCCTGTTCGACGACGCGCCCGCGCTGGACGGCATTTTTCTGTCGCTGGGCCTCGTAGGCCAGGGCCTTCTCTGCGCCCTTGTGACTGGAGATGTTCTTGACCTCGGTGCGGTTGGCCGATTCGAGCACCGCGGTGTCGATCTGGCCCTCGTCACCGACCTCGTCAGCATCGACCACCGAGAGGTTGGCGTCGATGCGGAGACTGCCGTCGCGTTCGGCGTCGAAGACGCCGAGATACTCCAGGACCTCTTCGAGTTTCGCGAGGAACGAGCGGACTTCGTCGGCAGAGCGGAAATCGGGGTCCGTGACGATTTCCAGCAGTGGCGTTCCGGCGCGGTTGTAGTCGACGAGTGTGTAGTCGGCGGTGTCGATGGAACCGCCCTTGTGCTGGAGGCTGCCGGGGTCCTCTTCTAAGTGGGCGCGCTCGATACCGACCGTGCGCCGGTCGTCTTCGACCGTGAATTCGAGTTCGCCCGACTGACAGATGGGGGCGTCGTACTGCGTAATCTGGAAGTTCTTCGGGAGGTCGGGATAGTAGTAGTTCTTCCGGTGGAAGCGTGTCCGTTCGGGAATCTCCGCGTCGATAGCCTTGCCGACCTTGACGGCGGCCTCGACGGCACCCTCGTTGAGCACCGGGAGCGCACCGGGGAGACCGAGACAGACCGGACAGGTGCGGGTGTTGGGCTCGTCGGCGGGGGCCGTCGAACAGCCACAGAAGATTTTCGTCGCGGTTTCGAGCTGGACGTGGACCTCCAGCCCGATGACGACCGCGAGGTCTTCCTGTTCCTGTACTTGCGCCATTACACCGCGATTCGGCACGCGGTGGCTAAAGCCTGACGCACCGCATAAATCCTGACAAACGTGTCTGTCGTGTGTTGTGGGAACGTATATCAGGATTCCGCTCAACTAGGGTGATATGCCAGGAGGGACACCCCAGACACTGCGACCGTTCCTGTGGCGTGCGGCGAACCTGTATCCCGACACAGAAATCGTCTCGCGCACACACGAGGGAATGACACGGACGACATATGCCGAGTACGCCGACCAGGTCGGTCGGCTGGCCAACGCACTCGACGAGGCTGGCATCGAGGACGGTGACCGCGTCGCGACGGTCTGCTGGAACCACGACAGGCACTTCGAGACGTACTTCGCCGCGCCAAACACCGGCGCACAGTTACACACAATCAACCCGCTGTTGCCCGACGAACACTTCCAGTACATCGTCGGGGACGCACAGGACCGTATCATTTTCGTCGACCCATCACTGGCCGAGAAAGTCGCGGGGGCCTACGACGAGGACGCCTTCGAGAGCGTCGAGCAGTTCGTCGTCATCGGCTCGGCGGTGCCAGACGTTGGCCTACCGAATGCCGTCGCGTACGACGAGTTCGTCGACGGCCAGGACACCGAGTACGACTGGCCGCAACTTGCCGGCGAGACTCCCGCCGGAATGTGTTACACCTCCGGGACGACCGGGAAGCCGAAAGGCGTCGAGTACACCCAGCAGATGCTCTGGAGTCACACGATGGCCGAACTCACGCCGATGGGAATGAACATCGCCGACACGGACGTGGTGATGCCGGTCGTCCCGATGTTCCACGTCAACGCCTGGGGGATGCCCTACGCGACGGCGGCGGCGGGTGCGAAACACGTCTATCCCGGCCCCTCGCCGGACCCCGAGGACCTCGCGCACCTCATCGAGGAGGAGGGCGTCACTATCACCGCTGGCGTCCCGACGGTGTGGCTGGGACTGTTAGAGTATCTCGAAGACAACGAGGTGGACCTGTCGGCGCTCGACGAAATATACATCGGCGGCGCAGCAGCCCCGAAGAGCCTCATCCGGGCGTACGACGACCTGGGCGTGACCGTCGTCCACGCGTGGGGAATGACCGAAACCTCTCCCATCGGGTCGACGGCGACGCTGAAAGGAACACTCCAAGATGCCGACTACGAGACGCAACTGGACAAGCGGGGCAAACAGGGACTCGTCTTGCCCGGCCTGGAGTTCAAAGTGGTCCGTGACGACGGCGAGCGAATCGAGTGGGACGGCGAGGACTTCGGCGAGTTGCTGATTCGCGGGCCGTGGGTCACGACGGAGTACCACCAGCGCCCGGAGGCGAACGAAGAAGACTTCGAGGACGACTGGTTGCGTACTGGCGACATCGTCACCGTCGACGAGGACGGGTACATGGACATCGTCGACCGGGCGGACGATGTCATCAAATCCGGCGGAGAGTGGATATCCTCACAGGAACTGGAGAACGCGATGATGGGCCACGACGCCGTCAGCGAGGCCGCCGTCATCGGCGTCCCCCACGAACGCTACCAGGAGCGGCCCGTCGGATTCGTCGTTCGCCG
>JAZKTK010000098.1:0-11341 GCA_036625595.1 Haloarculaceae archaeon
CGAGTGGGTCGCGTTCTACCTCGGCCTCTCGAAGGCGTGGTACGAGCGCATCGGCGTCGACATGGACCGGTTCCGGTACCGCCAGCACCTCCCGGGCGAGCTCGCTCACTACGCCGCTGACTGCTGGGACGCCGAATCCGAACTCGGCGGCGACTGGGTCGAGATTACCGGCTTTGCCTACCGTGGCGACTACGACCTGAAGAAACACGCCGAACACTCCGGCGAAGACTACACCGTCTTCAAGCAGTACGACGAACCAGTCACCGTCGAACGGCCGACGGTCGACCCCGACATGAGCGTCCTCGGGCCGGAGTTCGGCGGCGCTGCCGGTGCTATCGGCACCGAACTCGAATCGCTCGTCGAGCGCGACCCTGATGCGTTCGACGGCGATGCAGTGACAGTCGAGGTCGACGGCGAGGAGTACACCGTCGACATCGAGGCAACGGGCTACAGCGTCGAAGAGGTCACCGAATCCGGCGAGCACATCCGTCCACACGTCGTCGAACCCTCCTTCGGCGTGGGTCGGCTGGTCTATACTGTTCTCGCACACGCGCACACGACCGACGAGGTCGACGGTGAGGAGCGCTCGTATCTTGCCTTGCCGCCGGAAGTCGCCCCAACGACAGTCGGCGTCTTCCCGCTGATGGACAAGGACGGCCTCGGCGAGCGTGCTCGCGAGGTGGCGAGTGACCTCCGTGCGGCCGGGCTGGAAGTGACATACGACGACTCCGGTGCCATCGGCCGACGCTACCGACGACAGGACGAGGTCGGAACGCCGTTTTGCGTGACAATCGACTACGAGACACAGGAAGACGGGACAGTGACGGTACGTGAGCGCGATACGACTGCCCAGCAGCGGGTCGCCGTCGACGACCTCGCGGAGACGCTGACCGCGCTCCGGGACGGCGACCTGACCTTCGACGAGCTCTGACGCCACGCCGATGGCTGACACGACCTCAGACAAGGACCCACTCACCGCCGTTCGCCAGACAGTGTTGCGCGACGAGATAGCCCGCCGGCTCGTCCACGCCAGCGGTACCGCGCTGCCGCTGCTCTATCTCCTCGATATTGCGACATGGTATCAGGTCGCACTCCTCTTTACCCTGGGCGCGGCCGTCGCGCTCGTCCTCGAGGCGATTCGGCTGTACGTCGGGCTGGAGTGGGTCATCTACGACCACCTCACCCGCGAGTACGAACAGGACAACCTCGCGGGCTACGCCCTCTATTTCATCTCCAGTGCCGGCGTTGCACTCGCTTTTTCTTTCGAGTCCGTACTGGGAGTTCGACCCGAAATCGCGGTCCCCGCGATTCTCATGCTGACTATCGGGGACCCAATCAGCGGCGTGCTGGGGTCGGGCGAACTCAAGAAGACCAAGCAGACGTTCGTTTTGCTGGTAATGTTCACCGTCTGTACGCTCCTCGCCGTGCCGTTCGTCCCGCTGTTTGCAGCAGTGCTGGGTGGCCTCGCGGCGACGTTGGCCGACGGCGTCAAACCCGTCGTCGCCACCTACGTCATCGACGACAACCTCACCATCCCGCCGGCGGCCGCCGTCGCGATGGCGGTTGGCGTCGAAGTGCTCACATTACTCTGAGCCGTCGCCACGCCAGGCGACGACCCGACGTTCGACGACCTCGGAGTACTGCATGAACATCGTCCCGAGGATGCTCATCACGAGGACGTACCCGACCGCAAAGGCGTTGAGTTGCCGGGCAGTCTCTGCGGCGAGCGGTCCTGCAACATCGGGTCCGGTGGCCACGAGTGCGGTCGAGGCGATAATCAGCGTGAACTCGCCGCGGGTAATCATCCCGAGTCCGACTCGCGTCGACCGGCGGTCGTCAAGGCCGTATATTTTTCCCGACCAGAATCCGCTGAGGAACTTCGTCGGTGTCGTGACGACGACAGCGGCAGCAACCAGCCCGACGACGCCGGCGAACAGCGCGGGGTCAGTCACGAGTCCAATCCAGAAGAAAAAGACCGCCGCGAAGATGTCCCGGGCAGCTTCGAGCAGTGTCTCGATTTCGTGGACGTACTCGGTGCTGCTAAAGGCCATCCCGACGAAGAAGGCCGCGACCGCTTCGCTGACGCCGAGCGCGAGTGCTGTCCCCGCGACCAGGACCGTCACCCCGGTCGCCCGGAGGATAATAAACTCGTTCGTATCGGTGTCCAGGAGGCGCTCGAACCAGCCGGTTCCAACCGACACCAGCACCAGCAACACGGCGATGAATCCGAGCGCGATACCGACGGAGGTCAGCGCCGAGGAGATGTCCCCGCCGCCGCCGACCAGTGCCAGCAGGATGGCAAGATAGACGGCGATAAAGAGGTCCTCGTAGACCAGCGTCCCGAGCATCGGTCCGCTCTCGTCGTTGGCAATCCACCCGAGGTCGATGAGCGATTTCGTGATGATAGCCGACGAAGAGATGTACACCATGCCGGCAAAGACAAAGGCCGGAACAGAGGTGCCAAACAGCAGGTACCCGAGCAGGAGGCCAACGCCGAAGTTGATGACGAGGTCGACAGTCCCGGCGCTGCCGATGAGTGACTTGTTGGCGACGAGTCGGTCGAGATTGAACTCCAGACCCAGAAAGAAGAGGAGAAAGACGATACCCAGTTCGGCACCGAGTTCGATGAAGTGGTCGGCTCCGGCGGACATCCCGACTGCGAGTTCGCGCCCGAGATACTGTTCGGTGAGCGAGCCCGCAACGAACGGGCCAAGCACCATCCCGGCCAGGATGTAGAAGGGGATGACCGACTGGTTGAGGTATCTGGCGAGACCACCGACGGCGGCAACAGCCGCGAACAGCACACCGAGTTCGAGCAGTTCCGCAGCCATCGGTCACCACTCCCGCCCCGGGCGAACCCATCGCTCGTGGGCGCGTCTCGGCTGTCGCTCTCGACGGCAGAGGGCACCAGACATCCGGCTACAGCAACTCCTCGACGAACGCCTCGTGGTTCTCGCGCGAGCCGACGACGACGAGCTGGTCGTCGTCCTCGAAGACGAAGTCCGGACCGGGACTCTGGATAACTTCGCCGTCGCGCTCGATTGCGGCCACCGTCGCGCCAGTCCGCCGACGCACGTCGACAGTCCCGATGGACATCCCGGCGAGTTCGTCGTCGGCATCGAGCGTGTACCACTCGAGCATGATGCCGCCCTCGCCGATGGTCGTCTCGGTGGTGTCGGTCGCGACCGGCTGGAAGTGAGCACCTTCGAGCAACGACCCGATGGTCCGGGCCTCCCGGTCGCTGAGTTCGAGCAGTTTTTCGGCATCGGCACCGGAGTTTTGCCGGTAGAACAGCTCCCGGCGGCCGTTGTTGTGAATCAACACGATTGCGGCCTCGTCACCCCCGAGTTCGACCTCGAAGCGCTTGCCGACCCCCGGTAAATCCGTCTCTGTTACGTCCATGCTGTCGGTGTTTGTGACCCAGCGTATAAAATGTCGGCTGACGCCCGCGTTCACTTTCACCCCGGTACGCCAACCCTTAACCGCCACCGAAGGCAACAAATGGCAAATGGCGACGACCGAGGCCGACAGCGATATCGACTGGCCCTTCCTCACCGAGGGGCTGCTGGAACGCCGAGAGTACCAGTTCCAACTCGCCGAGGCCGCCCTGGGCGACCACACGCTCGTCTGTCTGCCGACCGGTCTCGGCAAAACCACCGTCAGCCTCCTTGTCACTGCCCAGCGCCTCCACGACGTGGGTGGCAAATCACTGTTGCTCGCCCCGACCAAACCGCTCGTCTCCCAGCACGCCGACTTCTACCGGGAGGCACTCGACGAAGTACCCGACGACGAAATCGTCGTCTTCACCGGTGAGGTCCGCCCCGCCAAACGCGCGGATCTCTGGGACGAGGCTCGCGTCGTCATCGCCACACCACAGGTCGTCGAAAACGACCTCGTCGGCAACCGCATCTCGCTGTCCCGGGTCACACACTGCACGTTCGACGAGTGTCACCGCGCGACCGGGGACTACGCCTACAACTACATCGCAGAGCGCTACCACGAAGACGCCGAAGAACCGCTGGTAACGGGAATGAGCGCCTCGCCCGGCGACGACGAGGAGGCCATCCTCCAGGTCTGTGAGAATCTCGGCATCCACGAAGTCGAGGTGATGACCGAGGCCGACGCCGACGTGGCCGAACACACCCACGAGACGACCGTCGACTGGGAGCGCGTGGAGCTCCCGGATACCGTCGAGGACATCCGGGACGGCATCAACGAGGTGATTCGGGAGCGCCTCACCCGACTGAAGAAACTCGGCGTGACGAACAAGACCAGCCCCGACGTCTCAGAGCGGGAGATTCAGAAGATACAGGGCCAGCTTCGGGACCTGATGAACAACGACCAGTCGGAGGGGTACGAGGGGATGAGTATGCTCGCCGAGGTCCGGAAGCTCCGGACGGCGGTCACGTACGTCGAGACACAGAGCGTCGAGTCGTTCCGGCGCTACATGGAACGCCAGAAGGAAGCGGCCCGCTCCTCGGGGGCGTCGAAAGCCGACCAGCGGATGGTGTCTGAGCCCAGAGTCCGCGAGGCCGTTCGGAAGGCCGAGAAATACGACGATTTGCACCCGAAGTTCCGGCGGACGCGGATGCTCATCGCCGAAACGCTCGGCATCAACGACGGTGAGCGGGTCATCGTCTTCACTGAGTCCCGAGACACCGCCGAGACACTGGTAGACTTCCTGGGTGGGCACTTCACGACCGAGAAGTTCGTCGGCCAGTCGGATACGGAAGGCAGCGAGGGGATGTCCCAGACACAACAGCAGGAGACGCTGGACGAATTTCGGGCCGGCGAGTTCGAAGTGCTGGTCTCGACCAGCGTCGCCGAGGAAGGACTGGACGTGCCCGAAGTCGACCTCGTACTCTTCTACGAACCGGTGCCGACCGCCATTCGCTCTATCCAGCGGAAGGGCCGAACCGGTCGCCAGACCGAGGGTGCAGTGACAGTGTTGCTTGCCGAGGACACCCGCGACGAGGCGTACTTCTGGAAAGCTCGACAGGACGAAAAGCGGATGGAACAGCAGTTGCGCGGCCTGAAAGACGTGGCCGGCGAAATCGAGGGCGAACTCCACGACCAGCCGGGACTCGACGCGTATGAGGACAGCGAATCGGGGAACGACGATGGAACAGCAGCATCGGACACTGTCGACGATGGTGGTTCTGCTGCCACTGCCGACGGCGGAGACGAACCCGCCAGCGACGCGGACCAGGGCGACGGCGACGGGCAGGCCGGACTCGACGCGTTCGCAGCCAGCGCCGAGAAAGATAGCGACAACGCCGAGACAGTCGACAGCAGTCCCAACGGTCAGGACAGCGAGGACGACGGCGTCGTCGCCGAGGCGGGCACCGACGACGGCGTGGAACTGGTCGTCGACCAGCGAGAGCTCGACTCGACCATCGCGCGAGACCTCTCGAAGCGGGACGGTATCGAGACACGACTGGAGACGCTCGAAGTCGGTGACTACGTGCTCTCGGACCGGGTAGTCGTCGAGCGCAAGACCGTCGCAGACTTTCTGGATACGCTGACCGGCGGCGATCGCTCGCTGTTCGAGCAGGTCGGCGACGATGCCCGCCACTACGCCCGGCCAGTCGTCGTCATCGAGGGCGAGGACCTCTACGGCCAGCGCAACGTCCACCCGAAAGCCATCCACGGCGCGCTCGCTTCACTCGCCGTGGATTTCGGAGCCAGCATCCTGCGCACCAGCGACCAGTCGGAGACGGCGGACTTGCTGGAGGTCATCGCCGAGCGCGAGCAGGAAGAAGACGACCGCGAGGTGAGCGTCCACGGCGAGAAACAGTCGAAGACGCTGACCGAACAGCAGGAGTACGTCGTTGCCTCGATTGCGGAGGTCGGGCCGGTGACCGCTCGGTCGCTGCTCGCGGAGTTCGGAAGCGTCGAAGCGGTGATGACCGCCGACGAGGACGACCTTACGGAGGCTGACGGGGTAGGGGCGGTCACCGCCGAGCGCATCCGGGAAGTGACCGGGAGTTCCTACCAGGGATGAGCCGGCGCGAGTGCTGAGAGCGAATAAAAAGCGGGGACAGGGGACGGGAGCGCCACTGGCGGACCGGGTCCGCCAGCTCGAAGTAGACGGTCTGTCGCTGAAATACCATCGCGTACGTGCGCCACCGGTGGATATGCGAGTGGCACGCACATCTCACCGCTGTGGGTGGCAGTCCAGTATCGTCACAGCACCGCCGGCAGGACGACTGCGACGACGAGTCCGAGAATCAATGCACGACGCATGCGGGAGGGTGCTTCTCCCTGATATAAAAAGATCCGCGAGACTCACTTCGAATTGAGCCGAAATCGGGGTGGCGGTTACTGTCGGAGCGCCGCCAGCGTCTCCGCGGCCTCGCGTGCGGCCGCAAGATGTTCACGGGCGCGTTGTGGGTCGTCGGTCGCTTCGGCCTGCTCGCTGAACCGGGTCAGCGTCCGGACGAGCGATGCGCGCGCAGCCGAAACGTCGTCGCTCCCACTCGGTTCGATACTGGGGACTTCACGCGTGCGCTCCGGTTGTCGGGACGGCTGCTGGGAGGAGACTGACGCTTCGGGCCGGCGCTGTTCGGGAGACTGCCGGCTCTGTTCCTGTTCAGCCGACCGCTGGCGAGGCTGTCTCTGCCCGTTTCCGGATTGCTGAGATTGAGTCGGTTCGGTCGGCTGACTCGCCTGGGCCGGCGGTGACTGGGATGGGTGCTGGTCCTCGGCAGCTGCTTGGTCGTCCTGTGCGTTCTCGCCGCCGAAGGCGACGCGTTCGTCGTCGGGGGTCGCAACTTCGATGTTCTCCCCGCCCTGCTGGTCGCTCTCGGCCGCCTGGTCGTCCTCGCTCTCATCACCGGTGTCGCGGTCGACGGCCTTCTCACAGGAGGCACAGAACTCCTGGCCGTCGTAGCGGAAGATGGGGTCGCCGCAGTCCGAACAGTGGGCGTTAGTCATCGTCGCCCCCTGCAAAAGGAGTTCGCTCATCTTCTCGGTCGCTTCGCGCTCGGCTTGCTCCTGTTCGTACTTTTCCCGGAGCCGCTCGCGCTCGGCTTCCTTGTCGAAGTCGCTCATACACGGACGAAGACGGTCCGCGTGAATAGGAGTTGTGGGTCCCCACCGACTGGTCCGTTCGCGACCGGTGGGACGTACCAGTTCCGACAATCTTAACGTACGTCCGTCGGGATTTCCATGTGATATGGCAAAAGTAAGCATCATCGGTGCGGCGGGCACCGTCGGCGCGGCCGCTGGTTACAGCATCGCACTGCAGGATGTCGTCGACGAACTCGTCTTCGTCGACATTCCCGACCAGGAAGACGTCACCGTCGGCCAGGCTGCCGACGCCAACCACGGTATCGCGTACGATTCGAACACCCGCGTCCGACAGGGCACTTACGAGGAGACCGCCGGCTCCGATGTCGTCGTCATCACGGCTGGTATCCCGCGCCAGCCGGGCCAGACCCGCATCGACCTCGCCGGTGACAACGCACCCATCATGGAGGACATCCAGTCGTCGCTCGACGAGCACAACGACGACTACGTCTCGATTACGACATCGAACCCCGTCGACCTCCTGAACCGCCACCTCTACGAGGCCGGCGACCGCTCGCGCGAACAGGTCATCGGTTTCGGCGGTCGACTCGACTCCGCGCGCTTCCGCTACGTCCTCTCAGAGCGCTTCGACGTGCCCGTCAAGAACGTCGACGCCACCATCCTCGGCGAACACGGCGACGCACAGGTCCCGGTCTTCTCGAAGCTTCGCGTCGACGGCAAGGACCTCGAATTCGACGACGACGAGAAAGCGGAGATTCTCGAAGACCTCCAGCAGTCCGCGATGAACGTCATCGAGCGAAAGGGCGCAACCGAGTGGGGTCCCGCACAGGGTGTCGCCCACATGGTCAACGCCATCCTCAACGACACCGGCGAAGTGCTGCCCGGTTCGGTCAAACTCGACGGCGAGTTCGGTCACGACGACGTTGCCTTCGGCGTCCCGGTCAAACTCGGCGCGAACGGTGTCGAGGAAATCGTCGAGTGGGACATCGACGAGTTCGAACAGGAACAGATGCAGGAAGCCGCCGATAAACTCGCCGAGCAGTACGAGAAAATTAGCTAAGCTGCCGTCTTGCTGACGCTGAATTTTTCTTGTTACTCCCAGACAGCGACTGGTCAAACAGCTGTTTGAGTCTCCACGAGACACTTTATGTCGGGGTTCGACGTGTCGAACAGGCATGAATCACCGACCGGTCCCCCTCCCGCCCCGCCCAGAACTGCCGGGGCAGCGTCTCGTCAGTTGGCTCCGGGGCGTGGCCTTCTGGACGGCCGTCGTCCTCCCGCTGGCGTACCTCCCCCTGCTGTCCAGTCCCGTCGACGACACCGAGTTGCTCGTCTTCGTCGCACTCGTCGCTGTCAACGTTGTCTGCCTGTTCGTCGGTCACGACTACTCGCCGTAAGTCCACTTCATCACAAGACAATGTGTGCTCAGACTACCTCACAACGGACAGAACTGCCCGAGAAAGCCCGCCCGCTCGTCGAGTATCTCCGCGCTCGCGTTCGCGAAGAAGGAGATATCTACATCAAGAGTCGCGAGATTGCAGCGGAGATAGCGCTCTCCTCGAAGGAAATAGGCTCGTTCATGAAACGACTCGAATCGGGCGCGACGGAGCTGTCAGTCGAAGCCTGGAGTTACACGAACGGGACGACGTGGTACGTCTCCACCGACCAGCTGGCTCCCCCGAAATAGGTTCAGCTCGCGTCGTCAGTCATCCCACACGTTTTTATTCATAGGTAGTATTACCGGCGTATGGGAGAAACAGCGACCGACGTAACTGCCGTCAACAGCGGGACTGTCCGGAAGTATCTGAACGAGATGGGGCCATCGTGGATCGCAGGCGCTATCGCCGCCGGGCCGGCGACCATGGCCAGTCTGATTACCGCGGGGGCGCTTTTTGGCTACACCCTGTTGTGGGTCGTAATTCTCTCCGCTGTTGCCGGCACACTCGCACAGTATCTCGCCATGCGGCTCGGTCTTCTCACTGAGCAGGGAATCGTCAGTGTCGTCCAGGAATTCCTCGGAGAATGGTGGGCCTGGATTCTCGTCCTCGACGTAGTAATCGCCGCCGGCGTTGCACAGCTCGTGATTATGAACACGGTTGCCTCCGTCTCTGCGACGATAACAGGTCTCGATGCGCGAATCTGGGGCGTTATCTGGGCTGTCGTGCTCGCGCTGGGACTGGCTGGACGGGGCTATCGCTTCCTCGAACTCGCAGCAAAGGCACTCGTCACTGCGGTCGTCCTCACGTTCGTCGCATCGCTCTTCGTCGTCTCGGTCGACGCCGGCAACGTTGTTGGCGGTCTCGCACTCTCAGTACCCACCGGAAGCGCTCTCGTGGCTGCCGGCATCCTCGGCGGCGCGGTACACATCACGCTGATTACCATGCACTCTTACACCATGCGTGCCCGCGGTTGGACCCAGCGCGAGTACGGGCTCGCGACGTTCGACGTCGGTGCGTCCATGTTCGTCGCCTTCGGGATTTACAGCGTCGCAATCTTTCTCGTCGCCGCCAGCGTCCTCTCCGACCCCAATCTGACGACCGTGGGTGCGGCACAGGCGCTCGGTCCGCTCGTCGGTGAGAGTGCCAAGTGGCTCTTCCTGCTCGGACTGGGTGGTGCCGCCGTCTCGACGCTCGGCGGGAACACCATCGTCCCGCCGTATCTCGTCGCGGACAAACTCGGCTGGGACACGACCGTCGACGATACGCGCTACCGCGGGTTGCTCACCGCCGTTGCACTCCTGTCCGCTCCTGGTGCCTTCATCGGCGGTGAAGTCATCGGCCAGCTCGTCCTCGTCCTGGCACTCGGAACGGTCGGGACGCCGTTTGCTATCGCTGTCGTGCTGTATCTCCTGAACTCCGAGGCAGTTCCAGAGTCGAATTCGACCCTGGCGAACGTCGGTGGACTCGCTCTCCTGTTCGTTTCGGGGGCGCTCGCAGCCAACTTCGTCCGTGAACTCGTTGCCGGCGGATTGACTGCTCTCTCCGGATTTGTTCTGGCGTTTGCCGGTATCCTCGGCGTGGCAACCGTCATTCTGCTGGGGAAATACGGTCGCGAAGAACTGGTCGGCTGACTGCAGTTATTCGGAATGTCGATGGACTGTCAGAGCAGAAGCGACTGTGGTGACTGTGCAGTCGAAAAGAGTCAGCTATCTTCCCAGCGTTCGGGTACCTGAATCGTGTACTTGCCGTCTTCCTGGAGCGCGATGATGTACTCCTCGCGGTCGTACAGTTCCATCAGGTTGAGTTCGTACTTGCCGGGGTCAAGCACTTTGATAGACTCGAACTGGTCGTTGAGTTCGTCACGTAGTTCCGAGAGGTCCGGCCGGTCGCGGTCACCCGACGCGGCAGTCTCGGCGGCTGCAGTCGTCCCGTCGCTGTCGTCGTCGATGACCGGCGTCGGCCGCTCCGTCGTCGTCGCCGTTTCGGGTGCAGGCGGGAGTTCGTCTTTCGAGACGATGTCGCTCCGTGCGCTCGCCTGCGCGGTATCCTCCGACGAGGTGGCTTCTGCAGTCTCGGCAGCGACAGGGTCGGACGATGTGCCAGCGTCAGCAGACGGGGGGTCTTCAAGTGGAGAGGGGTTATCGGTCGACGGTTCCTCAGCCGACGACTCGCCGGTCGAATCCGGTGGTGACGGACTGGAACCGACGAGGTCGCGGACCGCGGTGGCGGCGTTGCCGACGGTGCGTGCGACAGAGCTGTCGACCGGTGGTTCCGGGGGCTCCGGCGGTTCTTCGGTCGGCGTCCCGCTCTCGGCAGCGCCCGGCGGCTGGTACTGAAACTTGTTGCCGCCGCAGTCGGGACAGCCCGAGAGCATCTCCTGGGAGCCGTCGTCGAACGTGCGGCCACAGTCTGTACACTGGTGTGGCATCCTTACTTGCGAGAGACGAGCGTCTGTATGAGCGTTTCGTCCTTGTGGAGTGTCTCAATCTGGTTAGCCGGACCGATGACAGTGAGCTTCTTCGTCGACTCCTTGCCCATCAGCCGGTCGAGGAAACTCGCGTCGGCGGTTTCCGAGCGCGGGTGCGTCTCGATTTCGATGCCGTTGAACTCGTCCGGACTGATTTCGGTCATCGTCACTTCGATGAGGCGTGACTCTTCGTCGGGCGAGAGCCCCTCTTCGAGGATGACGATGTTACCGTCGCGAACCCCGTCCAGAATCATGCGGATTTTCTCCATCGAGGTGAGCCCGTCCATACGCTCGGCGCTGATGAGGTCGATCTGAACGCCGTCGCCAGGGTCTTTCACTTCAGCCATTGTATCACCCGAAGTACTCCGCGATTTTGTCGTACACTTCGTCCATGTTGTCACCT
>JAZKTK010000099.1:0-11148 GCA_036625595.1 Haloarculaceae archaeon
GCAGTCGACTGTAGATCGACTTGTCCCCCGTTCAAATCGGGGAGGGCGGATTTTCCTGCGAACGAACGTGAGCAGTGAAAAGTCTCCCGACCCGATTTGAACACGACAGACGCAGCATCGAGCGAAGCGAGATGATCGTCTGTCATCTGTTCAAATCGGGGAGGGCGGACTGCTTTTCCACGCGATTCGAGCCGGTGGTAAGCACAACCAACCACGCACAGAGACCGGAGCACTCCACCACGGGGCCTCGCGCGTGCGCAGACTGGGACAATCACAAGACACATATCCATTACTCCGAACAGGTTGGCAATGACACGGGAACCACACCCGTCACTCAGTCGGCGACACTTTCTCGCGCTCGCGGGCGCGGGCGCAATCGCGGGCTGTCAGACTGGGTCTGACACGTCCGAAACGCCGACGCCACAACCCACCGTCAAAGACGAGTACGACCATCCGACACCGGACCCAGACCCAAGCTGGGAGGCGCCGACCACGGCACCAGAGACAGAGATTCAGGTCGAAACGCTGATAGAGAATCTGGAGATTCCGTGGGATATCTCCTTTTCTGGCACAGGTGAGTTGTACATGACCGAGCGGACGGGTCGCGTTCTGCGCTTTGACTCCGGCGAAATCTCGGAAGTGGTACGACCCGCCGACGCCATCGACGCCGGGTCGATCGCACCGGGAAGCGACGAGGAACCCTGGTGGGTCACAGGCGGCGAAGGCGGAACGCTCGGTATCGCAGTCCACCCCGAATTCCCGGACGAGCAGTGGGTGTACGTCTACTACACAGCAGGAGACGAAGACAGTAAAGAAAACAGAGTCGCGCGGTTCGACGTGGGCGCGGACGACCCTGCGAGTAGCGAGGAAGTGCTCGTCGACGGGATTCCGGCCGCGAACATTCACAACGGCGGCCGTCTCCGGTTCGGCCCAGACGGGAATCTCTGGGTGTGCTGCGGTGACGCCGGTGAGGGGGCGAACGCGCAGGACCTCTCGTCGCTCGGGGGGAAGATTCTGCGAATTTCGCCTGCTGGGAAGGCCCCGTCGAGCAATCCAGAGCTTGGTGGCGACCGACGTATCTTCACCTACGGCCATCGGAACCCACAGGGTATCGACTGGCTTCCGAGTGGCGTCCCGATTGCGAGCGAACACGGCCCAACCAACAGAGACGAGGTAAACGTCCTCTTGCCGGGGCGCAACTACGGGTGGAACGAGGTTCGGGGCGTCGCTGACGACCCCAGCGACGCATTCGACACGTACGCAGAGCGCGAGGACGTGACGCCACCGCTGGTCAACACCGGCCCAGGCGTGGGATGGGCACCGACCGGCGCAACCTTCTACACCGGCGACGCCCTGCCGTCGCTCCAGAACCGCTTCATCGTCGGCGGGCTCATCAGCCAGTCGCTCTGGGCTGTCACACTCACACCCCCAGAGTCAGACCTGCCACCGCTTGCTGGGGGGACGCGGTACGACGCGGAGTGGACACACGATGCGTACACCGCGACAGCCCATCGTCTGCTTCGCGACGAAATCGGTCGCGTCCGGCACGTCGCACAGAGTCCGACGGGTGAGCTGTACGCCATCACGTCCAACCGGGATGGGCGCGCAACGGGTCAATTTCCGCGAGCGAGTGACGACGTACTCGTCCGCCTCACGACTGCCTGAGCGCCGAGCAATTCCCGAGACCGGTGGTGCTGTGAACCACCCATAATATAAATTTCTGTATGTTTCGAAGAAGAAGCCATAGCAGCGACAAATGTCCTATACCCAACACATATTCTATAGTATATTATGGGTTGCTATCGCTATCGGCAGTGCTATTGTAAAATATTCTGTATTTCCTTGACCGAGAGAGACAAAGAGAATGACTGATTTCGACATCTACTTATTGATATCAAGATATTTTATCGGAGGCAATAATCACAGTAATTTGTGGTCAAGTTGCTGGTTACTCGAATGTAATCAGCAAAGAAATACGTCGGGCAGAATCGCAATACTGCGGCGGGACGAAATGGCTTAAACAATCAACCTCCTTTTTGAGAGTTCCACTCCTGGTATTTCCTGTGGTTGCGATGGGTGTCCTCGATAGAGCAAAAAAGGTGTCAGGAATCTCGAAGGATGACGAGGAGGGACCCCTGTATGTCTGCCTCGCGTGCGAGACTGCCTTCGAGGTGCAACACCACACCTGCCCCGTCTGCGGCAGTTTCGACGTTCGGCACTCGAAGTGGGTTCAGGAGTGACATCCAGGCACCACCCGTGGCACCTCGCCACGGACGCGTACCCGCACGGGTCGGCCACGGTCGCGGGTACCTGCGGCACACGCCATTTTGTCCCGCGTGATTCAAGTAGAGTTGTGACGATGCAACTGTAGTGGCAATCTCGTTCGACTGCTTCGGGACACTCGTGACCGCCGAGCGGCCAGCAGCGCCGTGGGCGGCCGCCGGCGAGGAACTCGCCGCTCGTGGCATCTCTGTCCCAGAGGACTGGGAAGATGCGTATCGGTCCTCGCACATCTCGGTCGAGCGGGGCAGAGAACTCTCGCTGGTCGAGCACACGCAGGCCGCACTCGCCAGTCGCGGCGTCGAATCAGAGAGCGACACCGTCGAAGCAGCGCTGCTGACAGCCTTCGACGGCCCCGTCGAGGTCCGCGAGGGTGCATCCGCGGCGCTGGACGCGGCCGCCGCTGCCGGTCCGGTTGGAATTCTCTCGAACTGCAGCCTCCCGGGCCTCGTCGAGCAGACGCTCTCGCGGGCAGCGTTCGACACCTCTTTCGATGCTGTCGTCACGAGCGTCGGCTGTGGCTGGCGCAAGCCCCACGACAATGCATTCGCCGCCGCGGCAGACACACTCGGTGTCGACCTCGGCTCGCTGGTTCACGTCGGTGACGACGCCCGAACAGACGGCGGCGCGCGGACCACCGACGCGACGGTCGTACTACTCGACGACGTTCCTCTCACTGATTTTCCCGCGTGGCTGGAGGAGTCAGCGTGGAGTTGAGCGCACTCGTTATCGGCGGGTCGCTCGCACTCGACATCGCACTCGGTGAGCCGCCCCGTCAGCTCCATCCAGTCGCGTGGTTTGGCCGGATAGCCGGGACCGTCGACAGACCCTGGAAAGGTCCTGCTGTCGTCGGCAGCCTCGCCGCTGTCGTCCTCCCGGTTGCTGCCGGACTGGTCGTCGCCGGTAGTGTGCTGGCGGCCGGTCGGGTAGACCCACTCGCTGGCGCTCTCGTCGGTGCGTTGGCGCTGTTCGTCTCGACGAGCCTTCGGCGACTCCTCGACCGGGTGCGTGAAGTTGTCACGGCGACCAACGAGGACCTGGAGATGGCACGCGAACGACTGCGTGCGCTGGCCGGTCGTGATGCAACAGAGCTCTCGGCGGGCGAGATACGAAGCGCTGCCGTCGAGAGTCTCGCGGAGAATCTCGCAGACGGACTGGTCGCACCGCTGCTGTATTACGCCGTCTTCGCGGTGGGAGCAGCCGCCACGGGTGCGGAACCGGTTCTCGCCGTTGCCGCTGGTTGTGGCGGGGCAGCGTGGGGGAAGGGAGTCAACACGCTCGATTCGATGCTGGGATATCGGACGAAACCGACCGGCTGGGGACCGGCTCGGCTCGACGACGCCGTGATGTGGCTCCCTGCCCGCGTGAGTGCGGTCTTGCTCGCTGTCGTGCTGGCTCGGCCGAGCGCGCTGGTGGCTGCACGCCGCTGGCAGCGAGACCTCGCGTCACCGAACTCCGGGTGGCCAATGGGAACGCTGGCCGCTGGCCTGGCTATCCGTCTGGAGAAGCCCGGTCACTACGTCCTGAATGCCGAGCAGGGCCTTCCTGGTATCGCAGATGCAGAGAGTGCCGTCCGACAGGTGGCTGTCGCCGGTCTCCTCGCGTACGCACTCGTGGGGGTGGTGACATGGTACTGAGTGCACTCCGGGGAGCAGTCGGCTTTCTCACCCAGATTCCGGTTGGACAGGACCGATGCGCCTTCGACTCGTTCTGTACGAATGTCGGCGTCGTCCCGCTGGTCGGCTATCTGGTCGGCGCATTTGTCGCCCTGCCACTGGTCGTGCCCGGCCCGGCACCGACGGTCGCACTGCTGTACGTCCTCGCAGTCGTCGCGGTGACAGGCATCAACCACGCCGACGGCCTCGCTGACCTCGGCGACGCTGCGGTCGTCCACGGCGACCCCGAGAAACGGCGGTCAGTGATGCGCGATACGACCGTCGGCGTCGGTGCCGTCGTCGCTGTGGCGGTCGGCGTGACAGGACTGGCGCTCGCAGCGCTCGTCCTCGCGACGATTCCGGTTCGCGCCGCAGTCGGTATCGCCATCGCAAGCGAAGTCGGCGCGAAACTCGGCGTGGTCACGCTCGCTGTGACTGGTCGCCCGAGCCACGACGGCCTCGGTTCGCGGTTGCTCGGCGCGGGGACCGGACAGCTAGTGCTCGGGATCGTGCTGGCGGCTCCCGCGACGGTTCTCACCTGGCCCGTGCCCGCAGCGACGGCCGCCGTGGTCGCCGGTCCAGTCGTCGCGCTCGGTCTCAGGCAGTGGGCACACGCGACTCTCGACGGCGTCGGTGGCGACGTCTTCGGAGCGACCAACGAACTCGGACGCATCGCGGGCCTGCACGCGGGGGTGGTCGTGTGGACGCTCTGTTGATGTGTGGCGGAGACGGGACGCGGCTGGCGACCGACCGAGAGAAACCCCTGTTCCCTATCGCGGGAACGCCGATGGTCGAACGCGTTCGACAGGCGCTGGCCGACAGCAAAGTCGATCGTGTCTTCGCGGTCACGTCGCCGGCGACGCCGGAGACCGCAGCGACACTCGACTGTCCGACACTCGAGACGCCGGGGGCGGGGTACGTAGCTGACCTCGACCGGGCGCTGGCCGACGACCGCGTCGCTCGCCCGGTGCTGACCGTCGCCGCCGACCTCCCACTGCTCGACGGGAAAGCCGTCGACGCTGTCGTCGACGCCGCGAGTGGCTCACTCACGGTCGTCGTTCCGGTCGGCCGGAAGCGGGCGCTCGGGCTGAGCGTCGACACGCAGTTCCGGTATCGTGGCCGGGCGGTGACCCCGGCCGGCATCAACGTCGTCGACAGCGTTGACGACGAGGTCTGGGTTCGGCGCGACCCGGGGTACGCGGTCAACGTCAACCGACGGGCAGATGCACGGAGAGCAGAGTGGTGGCTCACAGGACAGTAGCGGAGTCCCAGCAAAACTGTTAACCAGAAACGCGAGAGTGTACAGACAGATATGGACCCTGACGCTGTCGACGACCTGCGCTCGGGCGCGGGCGATACGTCGAGTGCCGACGCGACCAGCCCCGACAGCGAGGGAGATGGGTCTGGCGAGAACAGGGAGATGCAGAACGGACTCGGGTCAGGACGGGTGCCACACGGGAGCAGCGAGGACCCGCACCTGCTGGATTTCAGTGCGAACACGAACCCCAATCGGCCGGAGGGCGTCGCGCAGGTGTACGAGGCCGCGCTCTCGGTGGCGCACTCGTACCCCTCCGCAGATTACGACCAGTTTCGCGCCGCCGCCGCCGAATACGTCGGCTGTGACGCGACAGACGTGATTCCGACCGCTGGTGGGCTGGTTGCAATCCGGCTGACGATTGCCACGACAGTCGAGTCCGGCGACGACGTACTCGTTCCGGCGCCGAGTTTCGGCGAGTACGCTCGTGAGGTTCGACTACAGGGTGGGACTCCCCGGTTTGTCCCCCACGACGAAGTGCTCGACGCCGACCCCGCGGAGTTCGCACTCGTCGTGGTCTGTACGCCAAACAATCCCACCGGCGACGCCTGCGACCCCGACAGGCTCCGGGCCTTCGCCGACCACTGCCGGGATGCGGGCACGCCGCTGCTCGTCGACGAAGCGTTCATCGATTTCACCCACTTGCCGACGCTGGCCGGTCGCGATGGCGTCGTCGTCGCCCGGTCACTAACGAAAATATTCGGTCTCCCCGGTCTCCGTGGGGGCTTTGCGGTGGCGACCGGCGAGTACCGTGACCGACTCGAGACGGCTCGGCTGTCGTGGGGAGTCGGGACGGTCGCTGCCGCTGTCGGGACCCACTGTCTCGGCGAGACGGCGTTCATCGAGGAGACGCGCGAGCGCGTCGCCAGCGAACGAGCGCGAATGCGCGAGCGCCTCTCGACGCGCTTCACCGTGTCTCCCTCCGATGCACCCTTCCTCTTGCTCGACTGTGGCAGTACCGAGATGGTCGACGACCTGCTCGAGACGGTCCGGAAGCACGACATCGCGATTCGAGACGCCCGGACGTTTCGTGGCCTCGACCAGCACGTCCGCGTCGCCGTGCGCCTGCCAGACGAGAACGACCGCCTCCTGAACGCCCTCGATGTTTGAGACATGCCGCGCGGACGGTGTCTGCCGACTCGCCAGCGAGGGCGCGCGCTGGCTGGCGACCGGCTGGGATGGCGGATACCGGACGGCCGACGCCGCGTTCAACGTCTCCGTTCCGACCGGATTCGAACGGACTGACCTCGACAGCTACGCACGCGAACGGCTGGGAGCTGCCGCGTTCGAACGAGCGGGGCCCGTTCTACTGACCGGTGTCGACCTGGTGCACGCTCGCGGCGCTCGCGCTGGGAGCGTGAGCGTCGTCGCGACCGTCGGTCTCTCGAATCCGGCTTCGTTGCCGATAGCGGCAGACCGCTCTGCCGGTGCCGAGACCGATTGCCACGACCAGCCACCGACCGGAACAGTGAATTTGCTCGTCGGGACGACTCGAGCGCTCACAGACGGGACGCTCGCGACGCTGCTGGCGACGGCAGTCGAGGCGAAGAGCGCGACCCTCCAGTCACTAACCGGGTTCACCGGGACGACCAGCGACGCGGTTGCGGTCGGCTGTGACCCGACTGGCGACCCAGCGGAGTTCGCCGGTAGCGGCACTGAAGTCGGTAGTGCAGTCCGGGCCTGTGTTCGCGATACAGTCGCCGCGAGTCTCCGTACACGCTACGCTACCCAGGAGCTCCCGACATCCGTCGCCGACGCAGCCCACGGCGTCGTCACCGACCGCGACACCGAGTCGTTTCAGCCGTAGCACAACAGCTATTTTTCTAGAGCAACTGAATTTGGCAACGAAGTCGCACGAGGGACACCCATGACAGGAGACGAAGTAACCGAGTCGGCAGTCCAGGCCCAGCCAATCGAGCCAGCCGCACCCGACGAGTTCGGACTGGTACAGGTCTGGTGGGGAGACGGGAAAGGAAAGACCACCGCTGCACTGGGGATGGCAATGCGGGCGGCCGGGCACGGCTACCGCGTCCACGTCCTCCAGCTCATGAAAGGCGGGACGGGAACTGTCGAGGACGTTCGCGGGGAGTACAACGCGATGGCAGCCCTCCCTGGAATCACCTACGAGAACGCCGGTCACTACGGCTGGCACGGCTTTCTGGACGGCTCGGCCGACGACGAACACGAAGCGAAAGCGCGGGGGGCACTCGCACGAGCGACCGAACTCGTCGACGCTGCCGTCGACGCTGACCTCTCGACGCCGTTTGCCCTCGACAGCAGTGCAGACGACGGCGTTCACATGCTGGTCATCGACGAGATTCTCTACGCAGCCAATCGCGGACTGGTCGACCCCGACGACGTGGTCGCGCTGCTCGAATCGAAGCCCGACGACCTCGAACTCGTCCTGACCGGGGGACACGAGCGGCCGGCGTACGTCGACGACCACGCCGACCTCATCACGAACGTTCGCAAGGAGGCCCACCCTATCGAGGCGGGGCAGGGCGCACGGAAAGGGACCGAGTTCTGAGGATGGACGACCAGCGCGACAGCGAACCAGCCCGGACGATTCTGGTCGCCGGGACAGCGAGCCACGTCGGCAAGAGCACCATCGCGGCGGGATTGTGTCGGGTGCTCGCAGACCGCGGCGTCGACGTTGCCCCCTACAAGGCACAGAACATGAGCAACAACGCTCGAGCTGTCCCGGGACGAGACGCTGGCGGCGAAATCGGTGTCTCACAGTACGTTCAGGCCCGCGCGGCCCGCGTGCCTGCGAGCGTGGACATGAACCCCGTTCTGCTGAAGCCCCGCGGAGACGGCGAATCACAGGTCGTCGTTCATGGCGAAGCGGTCGGCCACTACAGCGCGGGGAGTTACTACGACGACCACTGGGAGGACGCACTCACTGCGGCCCGTGAGTCCTACGAACGACTCGCCAGCGACCACGACGTACTCGTCGCGGAGGGAGCCGGCTCCATCGCCGAACCGAATCTCCGTGACCGGGACCTGGCGAACGTCGAGACAGTGCGGTTTGCAGACGCAGACATTCTGCTGGTCGCAGATATCGAACGCGGCGGCGTCTTCGCCAGTCTCGTCGGGACGCTCGAGCTACTGCCCGCCGACCTCCGAGAACGGGTCGTCGGTGCAGTCATCACGAAATTCCGAGGCGACCGCGCTATCCTCCGTCCCGGCATCGAGGACTTCGAGGACCGGACCGACGTCCCCGTTCTCGGCGTCCTCCCATACGACGACCCCGGACTTCCCGAAGAGGACAGCGTCTCACTCCCACCGGACGGAGAGCGTTCACTCGAAGGAACCGATGACGGGGTTCCCGACGACCGAGCCATCACTATCGCAGTCCCGCGTCTGCCGCGAATCTCGAATTTTACTGATTTTGGCCCGCTCGAACGAGTTCCCGGTGTCCGCGTCGCGTACGTCCCACTCGACGAGTCGCTCGACGCCGACGCAGTCGTTCTCCCGGGCACGAAGAATACGGTCGACGATTTGCTCGCGCTCCGAGACGCTGGGATGGCCGAACGCATCCGTTCGTTCGAGGGCCCCATCGTCGGCCTGTGTGGCGGATATCAGATGCTCGGGGAGCGAATCACGAATGCCGCCGTTGAAAGTGCCAGTGGCACCGACGAGGTGATCGGACTGGGGTTGCTTCCCGTCGAAACGCACTTTCAACCGGAGAAACGCGTCGAATCTGTCACACACGAAATCGACGGCGCAGGACCCTTCTCGGGAGCAGTCGGGACTGTCACCGGATACGAAATACACATGGGCCGTACCGAACTGGTCGGAGAAACAGTGCAGCCCTTCGGAAACGGTGGTGTGGCGACCGAGCGCGTGCTCGGGACCTATCTCCACGGCATCTTCGAAAACGAAAACGTACGCCGGGCGTTCGTCGAAACTGTCTTCGAACGGGCGTCGGTTGTCAGTCCACGAACGGGCACGCAGACCAAACCATCACCGTACGACCGCTCGGCGACGCTCCTCCAGGAGTACGTCGACCTCGAATCACTCGACTTGTGTACTCTGTGACCAGATAGCAACGGAAAACAGTGTAATAGGTCACCCTTGCTTCAAATCCCCTCTTTGCTAACAAGAGCGAACGGGCCACTCGTGCTGATGCCGGGCTACCAGTAACAACTCAATACCTGAAAAGTACGATATGTAAGACTGGACTATCACTTCCTCTCTGGTGCAAACAGAGATGCGCGTTCCCTTACCGGTCTATCATCTAACCATAACAAAATGTGAGAGTGGCGCACGGACAGTATGGATACATCCCTTCGTTCACGCCAGTTTATCATCATTCTCGTGACGGTCGTAACACTCACTGGGACGACGTTTGTGGGGGGTGCGATACTCAATGTCGAGGGTGAGACAGTCTCGGATGTCGGCGATTCGGCGGTCACGCACCAGACTGACGCAGACCAGGCAGGGACGCTCGTCGGGGCGCTCCCGCTCGAGAACGCCTCGACGAAGTTCCAGGGTGTGGGTGCCAACGATACGGCTGGCCTGGCGGTCGCCGGTGCTGGTGACGTCAACGGTGACGGGAAGAAAGACGTGCTCGTCACGGCACCAGCAAACGGCAGTGCTGGAGCCGAGAATGGCGCAGTGTATCTCTTCTATGGACCGGTCGAGAGCGGAGAACTGAACGTGACGCAGGCAAACGTGACGTTCGTCGGTTCTGGCGGCGAACGTGCGGGAGCAGATGTGGCACTCGGTGACCTGAACGGTGACGAATTCGCAGAAGTCGTCATCGGTGCACCCCGAAACGACACGAACGGGGTGAATGCAGGTGCCGCATACGTCGTCGACGGCCAGTCCGAGTACGACGAGCGCGTCGAGTTAGCCGACGACGAGAACGTCACGACGCTGTTCGGAAACAACGCCAGAGACGTGGCCGGAAAGGCCGTCACAGTCGTCGACCGGGGCAACGAGAGCGGCCTGCTTGCGGTTGCCGCACCGAGAGACGACGGTGCAGCCCTGAATGCGGGCGCAGTGTCTCTCATCGAGAATGCAACGACAGTCGACCAGCACAACGTGAGCGAGGCAGCAACGGCGACGATTCAGGGACAGTACACGAGAGAGCGAGCCGGCTTCTCCGTCGCGGATGCCGGTGACTTCGATACCGACAATTACTCCGAACTGATTATCGGCGCGCCACTGGCTAACGTCACCGGCGAAAACGCTGGTGCAGCGTACGTCGTCGATACGGACGTGACGGGGACCGTCTCCGTCGCGACCGGCGTGCAGTTCAACGGGAGTGGCGAGGGTGACCGTGCTGGCTGGGCGGTCTCCGAGGCCGGTGATTTCAACAACGACAGTGTCAACGACGTTCTGGTCGGCGCTCCGTTCAACGATTCGACAGCGGGGAACGTATCTGGTGCTGCCTACGTTCTCTTCGGCGAGGAGTCTCCCGAGGACCGTCCCCTGACCGATGCAGATGTGACGCTCGTCGGTGAGAGCAGAGGTGATCTGGCCGGCTGGTCGGTCGCTGCGGCTGGGTCGGGCGACATCTCCTGTGACAACGTCGACGACATCATCGTCGGTGCACCGGGCAACAACAGCAACGGAGTCAACGCGGGTGCGGCCTATCTGGTCTATGGCGCCTCCGAACCACATCCTTCGTTGAACCTCTCGGATGCAGGGGCGAAGATTAGCGGTGAGGGTCCGGGCGACGAAGCGGGCTACGCCGTTGCCGAGGCGAACGACTCGACCGGAGACGGCAATGAGGATATCCTGATTGGTGCTCCCTTCAACAGGTCTAACGGCACCGAAGTCGGTGCTGCATATCTCCTCGACGGAGACTGCCCAGTGAAACCAGAGAAAGTGAAGACGCCAACGCCGACTGCGACGCCAACGCCGACTGCGACGCCAACCCCGACTCCA
>JAZKTK010000100.1:0-11022 GCA_036625595.1 Haloarculaceae archaeon
ACCACCTCCACGAACAGGTCGACGATATCATCGACCAGCGTCGCGCGAGGCGCGAGCGCGCAGGTCGCGATGCCGACCGCGACGATCTCCTGGCGATGCTGCTGGACGCCGACACGGAGATGAGCGACGCCCAGATTCGCGACGAGATGATGACGTTCCTGTTTGCCGGCCACGAGACGACCGCCCTCTCGTTGACCTTCACCTGGGACCTCCTCTCGCGAAACCCCGAGGCGGCGGACCGACTGCGGACCGAACTCGACGAGACGCTCGACGGCCGTCCGACAATCGAGGACGTCTTCGAACTCGACTACACCGAAGCCATCGTGAGAGAGTCGATGCGGCTGTATCCACCGGCCCACGAGATTCGCCGCCAGCCGGCCGACGACGTCGAGATTGCTGGCTACCACGTTCCCGAAGGCTCGCTCGTCGTGTTGCCGACGTGGGTCCTGCACCGCGACGAGCGCTACTGGGACGACCCCGAAACGTTTCGGCCGGAGCGGTGGCTCTCTACGAACGACGCTGAAACTGACCGCCCGGAGTTCGCGTACTTCCCCTTCGGTGGCGGTCCGCGCCACTGTATCGGCCACCGGTTTGCGATGACCGAGGCCCAGTTAATTCTGGCCTCCCTGGCCAGCGAGTGGACGCTCGACCGCCAGTACGACGACCTTGCGGTCGCTCCGGCGGTGACACTCCAACCGAAAAACGACATCGAGATGGTCCCACACCCCCGCTGACGCTACCCCCTCCTTTCGACCCTACCCCGTGAACGAGCCCAGGATTTTCGCCTCGATTTTCCGGAGGTGCTCACCCACAGTCGCAGCCGAAACGTCGAGTTCAGCCGCGATAGCGTCCTGTGTCGTCGTCTGCTCTGTGTCGTAGTACCCCAGCCTGACAGCTGTTTCGAGCACTTCGCGCTGGCGCTCGGTGAGTGTCGAAAAGACACCGTCTGTGCCTGTCGTGGTGTCCTGGATGCGGAGCAGTTCACCGTTCACTTCGTCCGGGAGCAACTCGAACGTGTCGCCGAGGTTGCGCTGCTTGCCGATGAACGTCGCGACCAGCGACCCGTCCGTCCGGAGTTCGATTGGCATCTTGAGTGCGAGTGAGGTCTCTCGTCGTCCCTCCATCATCTTCCGGACGGCGGGCTCGGGCTGGAAGTGGACATAGTAAAATGTTGTTTCGCCACCGGTGGCCATCACGTCGATAGTCTGTTCGGCATTGCCGATCACCCGCTCGACGGTTTCCGGGGGACCCTTACATTCGCTCAGTTCCGTGACGGTTCCGTCGCCGAGGACTTCCATCCGGTGGATGTACCGTCGTTCGAGGTCTGGCTCGTCGGCGAACTCCTCGCTGAACACGAAGAGGTCACCGTCCGACAGCCAGAACCGGACGGTAAATTCTTTCATGTTGCTGGCGTAGTCTGCATGATGTATTAATTCACTTTGATTTAAATGAACCGGTCATAGCTGGCAACAGTTCGATGTACTGTGGCCACTAACATCCTTCTGGTCCGGGTCAGTGCCTCTGACACACTGTCTACCCGGTCAGGGAACGAGCGGTTTGGGAGACGACGCTTGGTGCCCAGTCGGAGGGCATTGGGGGGAGAGGGACCGTCGTGCTCCTATTTCGTTCTTGGTCTAGCCCGTCGAGCGGTGCGGCTATTCGAGCAACGGCGTGCCGTCGGCGCGCGGGCCGAGTTTGGGACCGATAGGGTCGTCGTTGGGGTCGATTGGCCGACGCTTCCTGTAGTCAGTCGACCGCTCGACGGGCGTCCGGCCGATGGCGGTTATCATGTCGGCGTACTCGGCGACGGAGCGATACTCGCCGAAGTCACCGCCAGCGCGCTTGGTAATCTCTTCGGAGAGAATCGTTCCCATGAAATCGTCGGCACCACAGGAGAGCATCTTCAGCCCCTGTTCGTCGCCGTACTTGACCCAGGAGGACTGGATGTGGTCGACGTTGTCGAGGTAGAGCCGCGAGACGGCGATCATCAGTTCGTCTTCGTCGGTGGTCGCGCCAGCATCGACCATCCCGCGTTCGAACAGGGGCGTGTTCGAGTGGACAAACGAGAGGGGGACGAACTCGGTGATGTTACCGGTTCGGTCCTGCAGGTCCCGAATCACGTCGAGATGTTTCACGCGGTGGGCCTCGTTTTCGACGTGACCGTACATGATGGTCGCGGTCATCGGGAGTCCGACGCTGGCGGCAGCTTCCATCGCCTCGACCCACTCGTCGCTCCGAATCTTGCCCGGACAGATGACTTCTCGGACTTCGTCGACGAGAATCTCGGCGGCCGTCCCGGGAACGGTATCGAGACCGGCGTCTGCGAGTCGGCTGTACACCTCTTCGTATGACCAGTCGGTCCCTCGGCGGGCGTGATAGGCCTCCTCGGGGGTCATCGAGTGGAGGTGAACGTCGCCGACGCTCATCGCGTCCATCTGGTCGACGTAGGTACCGGGGTCTTTGTCGTAGCGGCTGGGCGATTTGTAGTTCAGGTCGCCGCGGTCGCTGGTCTCCAGTATCTCGCGGTGTTCGTCGTCGAGTGCGAATGCGGGGTGAAGCCCGGAGACGGAGGTAACCTCGTAGATGCCGAGGTCGAGCATCTCTTCGACTATCGCCCGAGATTCTGCGGGCGTCTTGGTAAAGCCAGCGTGGTCGTCGTCGTTCTCGCTGCGGAACTGCTCGGAGCGGTCTTTGAAATTACAGAACAGACAGCCGGTGTTACAGGCCGTCGTGACGTTGTTGTTGAGGTTGGCGACGAAGGTCACCTCGTCGCCGACCATCTCGGCGCGGCGGCGGTCTGCCGCTTCGAGGACCTGCTCTTTGCGTTGGAGGTCGATACCGGGCCTGTCGGTTCCGGTGGTGAGCAGTTCGATACCGTCGGCAATGGTCAGCCGGTTGCCAGCCCGGGCCTTCGCCAGCGCGTTCTCGAAGGACTGGTCGGTCTCCGGCTGGTGGATAAAGTCGAACTCGCCGCGCGGGACGTTGGCCACCTCGGAGACATCTGCCATTGTCTTTTCCTCCCGCTCGGTGGGGTAAAAGCTGACGGGTCCGGGGGTAGATTGCCACCGTCTGTGACGCTACGTCGGGAGGATGCCGGGGACGACTCCGGTGACTTCCACCAGTACCCAGGCGACAAAGACGAAATACGCACCGACGAGCACGTACGACTCTGGCCGGGTCAACACCATGTTTGTCCGAAGGAGTGCAAAGAGGAGGATGGTCGCGCCGGTGAGCGCGCCGAACATCGGGACGGCCATCGCGAAGTCGATAGCGGTCGTGCCGACGAGCATGATACCGACTGGAATCGCGACCAGCAGGTCGAACGTGTTCGACCCGAGGACGTTCGCCATCGAGGCGACACCGCGGTCGGCCTGCGCTGCGCGCACGCTGACGAGCGTGTCCGGGAGACTCGTCGCGGCTGCGATAATCGTCACGCCGAGCAGGAACTGCGAGACGCCGAGTTCGATACCGATTGCCTCGACCTGGTGGACGAGTTGCTCGACGGCGACGAGGATGACGACCAGACTGACGAGCAGATACGCCCACTGGCGGCGAATGTCGATGACGTCCCGGTTGCGTTCGGCGTCGTGGTCGCTGGTGTCCTGGTACTGGATGAAGATGTACAGGCCGTACAGCGCCAGCGGGATGAGCGCCAGCGGCCGCGTTACTTCACCCTGGAGCCGTTCGCCGGCGACGGGGTAGTAGATGACCGCGAGTGCGAACGTGATGAGGAGCACGGAGACGGCGAGCATGTAGAACTGGGCTTCCTTGTAGACGAGCGTTCGCGAGGACTCGACCGGCGTTTCGGTTGCCACGCCCGCGACACCGGGGATGACGAGGATGTTGAAGATGGCAGAGCCGACGATGGCACCGACGCCGAGTTCGAGCGAACCAGCCAGTCCCGCGAAGACGACACTCGCCAGTTCCGGGAAACTCGAGCCCACCGCGGTGACGATGGCACCCTGGACGACCATCGGGAGACCATAGTACACCGAGAGCTGCTCGCTGGTCGTCTCTAGCCAGTCGCTCCCTTTCCAGATAGCGGCGGTGGCTCCGAGGATGACGGCTGCTGCGAGCGCGTAGTTGACGCTCATCGTGAGAGTGAACCGAACGAACACGCAAAAAGTCCGCGTTCAGTCGCGACCGGAACGCTTCTTTCCCCCAGGCCCGACACCGGCGGTATGACCAGCGTCAAGAACTTCCGCGTCGACGAACCCGCCACTGCCGACGAACTTGGTCAGGGAGCGTTCGTCTTCACCGACGCCTACTCCGTGTTCGACTGGGGCAAGATGCCCGACGAAATCCCCGACAAGGGCGCGTCGCTGTGTACGATGGGCGCGTTCAACTTCGAACTGCTTGAAGACAGCGGCGTCTCGACCCACTACCGCGGCGTTGTCACTGATGGCGAAGAGCGCTCGCTCGACGAGGCACTCGCTGCTAACGCACCGACCGAGATGGCAATCGACCTCACGCAGGTGCCCGACCTGCCCTTCGCCGACGGGACGTACGACTACGACGCCTACCACGCCGAGGCGGGCGAGAACTTCCTCGTCCCGCTGGAAATCGTCTTCCGAAATCGTGTGGGAACCGGCTCCTCGCTACGCACGCGAACCGACCCTGCAGACCACGGGCTCGACTACGAGGAGTGGCCCGACGAGGCCGTCGACCTCCCCGACGCTATCGTCGAGTTCTCCACGAAGTACGAAGAGCAGGACCGCTATCTCTCGCGGGAAGAGGCCGACCGCATCGCAGGTGCAGCCGACATCGAGAACCTGGAAGCCGTCGCGCGCGAAGTCAACCGTCTCGTGACCGAGCAGGCCGAACAGGCCGGCTTCGTCCACCAGGATGGGAAAATCGAGTGTCTTTCCTTCGAAGGCGAAATCAGAGTCGCGGACGTCGTCGGCACGTTCGACGAAAATCGGTTTTCCTACGAGGGTACCCAGGTGTCGAAGGAGGTCATTCGACAGTACCACAAGCGAACGCAACCGGAGTGGGTCGAGTCGGTCGGAGCGGCCAAAGAGCGGGCGACATCGGAGGGCGTCGCCGACTGGAAGTCGCTGTGTGACCGGTCGCCTGAACCCCTGGACGAGCGTGTCATTCAGGCCGCGCGCGACCTCTACTGTGCCGGAACGAACGCCTACCTCGGCCGCGAGGTCTTCGACGCACCCGACATCTCAGCAGCTATCGAGACGATTCACGACCTCTAACTGCGCAGCGTCGCACGTCCACGCTATCGGCTCTCTCCTTCTGAACCGTCTTCTCCGGACCTGTGAGCGGTGCATCCGCCAGTTTCGACCGCCTTCTATTGTTTCTACCTACCGCTCGATAGTTTTCTATACCACTCAATGGCATCAGATGGTTTTTAGTGGGAAAGTTTATATAGCATCGACACGTTGTTACTGATAGGAGAAACACACTATGTCAGCATACACAACCCCCGTCACCACGATGTTCGACGCACAGCGGACCGCAATCGCACAGAGCCAGGACGCATTCGAGCGTTCGCTCGACTACCAGACGAAGTTCGTCACGGCGACGCAGGACATGCTGGACGCGACCGAGCGCGGCCAGGCCCAGTTCGTCGAGATGACGTCCACGGCACTCCACAGCTACCTCGACGCCCTCGAGCAGACCATGCCCGGCATGAGCGACCAGCTTGAGGACGTCCGCGCGGCCGTCGACGAGCAGTTCGAGGAACTCGAAGCCGCTCACGGTGAGGCCTTCGACACGCTCGAAGCCGAACTCGAAGAGGGCGCAGACACGTACGACGAGGCCGTCGCAGACCTCCTCGAGAACGTCGACGAACAGCTCGACACTGTCGTTGAGGGACACGAGGAACTGGAAGCCCAGCTCGTCGAGATGCTCGAAGAAGTCGAAGCCCAGGCTGAGAACGTCCAGGGTCAGTTCGAGGCGCAGGTCGAAGAACTCGAATCCCAGGCGGAAGAAGTCGTCGAGCAGACCGAGGAGCTCACCGAGCAGTTCCAGGAGCAGACCCAGCAGGTCGTCGAACAGGCAACCGAAGCCTAACTACGACGACACTTCATAACAGTCTCATTTCTTTCGACGCCACGACCGAGAGCGACAGCGCTCTTGCTGTTCCTTCTTGATAGTCGTTGACGCTGATGGGGCACGGAGATAAACTCCGCGCTGGCTTAATCGTCCGCTTCACCAACCGGACGCTGATGGGGCACGGAGATAAACTCCGCGCTGGCTTAATCGTCCGCTTCCTGCTCTGCGACGACCTCTCCCAGCCCATCGATTGGCCGGTCAGGAACGAGGTCGTTCAGCTCCTTTGGCGCACCGAGCTGTGCCGAACTCTCCTCGGGGTCGCGCAGTTGCGTGCGCCCGCGGTGGACCGCAACCTCGTCACGAAGGTGCAGGTCGATAGCCTCGAGCAGGGCTTCGGCTTCGAGTGGCTGCCCAATCCTGCGGAGGTCCTCGGGTTCGGTGTCTGCGTTCTGTGGCACGTTGAACGCCCGCTGGGTGATGATTGGGCCCTGGTCTAAGTCCGTCGTCACGTAGTGAGCGGTGACGCCAGCGATACGGACCCCTTCTTCGAGCGCCTGCAGGTACGCCTCCGCGCCGGGGAACGCGGGCAACAGCGAGGGATGGACGTTGATAATCTGGCTCTCGTAGCGAAAGACGACGCTGGGAGAGAGGATGCGCATGTAGCGGGCGAGGACGATAAGGTCGGCATCGTACTCCGCGAGCAGGTCGAGTAGCTGCTCCTCGTCTGGGTTGCCGTTCTCGTCGCCGATGTTGTGGAAGGGCACGTCGTACTTCTCGGCGAGCGGTTCGAGGTCCGGGTGGTTCCCGATGACGACGTTCACGTCGGCGTCCAGGTCGCCACTTGCCCACGCCTCGAAGATTGCCTCCAGACAGTGCGACTCTTTCGTGACGAGGACGGCAATTTGCTGGGTCTCCCGGTCGGCGGGGAACCGCACCTTCACGTCGACACCCAGGTCTTCGCCGAGGTCGTGGAGGTCCTCTCGGAGCTTCGCCTCCGTACAGACCATCTCGGCCGTGTCGACGTGCATCGTCATCCGGAAGACGCCTTCCCGGACGGCCTGGTCCAGGTCCTCGATGTTGATGGAGCGTTCGAACAGCAGCGTCGTGACCTCGGCGATGAGTCCGGTGTCGTCCTCGCCGACGACAGTTATCTCGGTGAACTCGCGGGTCACGACCACCACCTCAGGCTACTCGTTGCGGTCGTCATTGACCGACAGGAGGTGTGCCGGCGGTCAAAACCTTTCGTTTCCGGGGTCGGTCGCGTTGGTCAACGGACAGTAGTTCTATTTGCATGGACCCATAACTGCTGGACAGTGACCAACGGCGACGACCTCACCGTGTTGTGTGTCGACCCCACGACAGAATCCCGAGCGGCGACTGTCGAAGCGTTTCGGGATCGGGAGTTCCATGCCATCGGCGTAGCCGACCTCCCAGACGCACTCGACACCGTGGCGACGACCGACATCGACTGTATCGTCGCCGAGTACGACCTTCAGGGCGACACTGCGTTCGAGCTGTTCGAGCGGGCGCGTGAGTCTCACCCCAATCTCTCCTGTATCCTCTTTACTGACCGCGACCACCGGGAAATCGATTCCGGGGCATTTCAGGAGACCGTCGCTGAGTTCCTCCCGAAAAGCGGGACAGACGCTCGGGAGAGACTCATCGACATGGCTCGAAACGCCGTCGTCAACCGGACGCAGGTTGGCTTTCCGCTCCCGCCCGACGAGGACGAACGGCTCGAAACACTCCATGAGTACGACATCGGGGAGCTCTCTGCCGTCGAGAGCTTCGACCGCCTCTCGGAGCTCATCGCCAGCCACTTCGATGTCAGCGTCTGTTTCGTCGGGCTCCTCGATGCCGCACAGGAGCAGTTCGTGGCCTGTCACGGTGCCGACTGGGAGACGCTCACCCGCGAAGATTCTATCTGCACGTACTCGATTGTCGAGGACGGCGTGACCGTCGTCGAAAACGTCCAGGCGGACCCGCGATTCGAACACAACGAGACGCTGCGGGAACTGAACATCCGTTCGTACGCTGGGGCGGACCTCACTGCACCCGACGGCGCTGTCATCGGTGAACTCTGTCTCATCGATGACGAACCACGCGGCTACACCGACGCCGAACTCGCTGACCTTCAGTTGTTCGCCGAGGAAGTGTCCGAACAGCTAGAACTGCGACAGCGACTCGAGACCGGAGGCCGCCAGGAATGAGCCAGACACACGACCCGACGTACGCATTCGACGACGACCTTCCGCTGGAGCCGATTCCGGCAGGGACGAACCTGCTGGTCGCCGGGTCGACCCTCGATGGGGCCCGTGACCTCGCGATGCGACTGCTCGGCTGTGCCGAGTCCGAGGGACTGCTCTTGCTCTCGACTGACCTTCGCGGCGTCGACGCTATCGAGAACTTCGAAGCCGGCGGCTGTCGGTACGACACCTCGCGGATGGCCGTCGTCGACTGTCTGCAGGACAGCACGGACGACGGTGCCAGAAATATCCACGCGGTGACCGCGCCCGGCGACCTCACCGGTATCGGTATCGCCTTCTCCAGTCTGTACGAAGACCTCTACGGTGCCGGCATCGAGCGCGTTCGGACCGGGCTCTGTACGCTCGACCCACTGCTGATGTACACCGAGAACGTCCAGCCACTCTATCGGTTTCTCCATACGGTGACCGGACGCATCCGGACCGCGAACGGACTGGGTGTCAGCGTTATCGACCCCGAAGCACAGGAAGAAACGACCGTTCGGACACTCTCACAACCGTTCGACGCACAGGTCGAGTTGCGAGCGCGCGACGACGGACAGACGCAACTTCGGGTACGCGGGCTTGACGACCAGCCCGACAGTTGGCAGGATGTCGACCTGTAACTCGGTCGGGCCGTTGTCTTAGACCGATTCTGGGGCGGTCTCTACTACCAGTTCCTGTGCTCCTTCCGGAACTGTCGCCGCTTCAGCGGCGCTGAGCCAGTCGTCGACCGTGTACGTCTCGGCGTCTTCGGTTCCGTAATCGAGCGTGTAGGGAACGACACCCGAGAGTTCACCGTCGTCAGCTCTCGACAGGGCCAGCGTCACGACCGGAACGCGAACCGCCTCGCGTGACTCCTCGTCGTCGAGGAGTGAGCCTGGAATCGGCTGTCGGCGGAACGCTGGCTTGAGCGAACAGCCGTGTTCCTCGGCCCACTGTTCGAGTTCGGTGACCCGTGCCTCTCTGAACTCTCTGTCGGCTTCCTCTTCGACCGGGGCTGGCCGGTGTGGGGGCCACTCGCTGACTGTCACGTCGTCGACGAACACTGTCTCTTCGAGTGTCTGCAATCGCGAATAAACCGCGTCGATGCGTCGCTGGCTCACCGGCGAGACGTCTGGTCGGACGAGACACTCGACTTCCAGTGGGGCCGCGTCCGCGCCGACCGGGTTCGCGGGCGGGGTCTGCTGACTTCCTGTCATTGGTTCCCTCCGTCGTTTCGAAACCGGGCCGATGTCGCCCGTCGACGACCGTTGCGGGGGCTGTACTGCGATGACCGTTGGCTGAACGGGGACGTGTCGTGCATGGACATATTCGAACTATTGTGGACCGTGATAGTAAGTTTAACTGACACTCGTTCACACGCCTCAGCACAGGGGTCACTTTGGGTGTGTCTCACACAGGTTCACCATAGAGATGGGTCATCGGTCGCAGGTCGAACAGTCCAGTCGCCACCTGACGACCGCGGCGACGACCGTGAGCGTCAGGAGAGTCACTCCGACCTGGAGGAGACCGACCCCGAGTGCCCCTGCCGTCGCCCCGCCACCGACCGCTGCTGCTCCCGGTCCAAGACAGCAGAGACTCGCCAGGCCACCGAGTCCGAGCACTGACCACCGGGAGGCCGAGTCGTCTGCCAGCGATACCACACCGTTGTGTCCACGAATACAAATATCTGATAACGCTGGCTGTGAGCCAAGGACTCGTCGTCACTGGGCGGCGACTCACTTTACAGGGGGTGCCATAGAACGATTCACCAGATGTTCTTTGCCGGTTAAATTCAATGAGCCGTTTGAACGAACCTGCCTATGCTGCAATTCCCGGCTCAAAATAACGGTTCAGAACCTTCGTACCGAAAGAACTAATCCGCTATTGGTCATAAAAAGAACAAGTGTCGGCATACGATACAATTTTATTCGACAGTGATGGGATATTAGTTGACCCTCCTGAGTATGAAACAAAGGCTGCAGCCGCACAGGCTGCTTTTGAAGAAGTAGGCGTTACACACGTTACTCGGGAGCATATTGACGATATTGTCACCGGAACAACGAAAGAAAAACTTCACGAAATCTGTGCCACTTACAATCTCAACGTGGAGACATTTTGGGAAGCCCGTGAGCGTCTTGACGAACAGTCACAATTTGAAAAGTTCGAGATGGGATTCCGAACTCCTTGTGATGATGTTACGGCTATTTCGGACCTTTCTCAGACCTGTGGTGTCGTAAGTAACAACCACCACAGTACTATCGAATTCGTGCTGGACTTTTTTGACTTTGAACCAATGTTCGACACCTATTACGGGCGTGAGATGACAGTTGAGAGTCTTGGATTGAAGAAACCCAACACATATTATCTTGACCAGGCACTCACGGAACTTGGTGCTGAGTCTGCCCTCTACGTCGGCGACAGCGAGAGTGATGTCATAGCCGCCCATCAGGCGGGTATGGATTCGGTGTTCGTCCGTCGACCGCATTGTGAGGATGTGACTCTTTCAGTCACCCCGACCTACGAAACAAGTAGTCTACACGGTGTGGCAAAGATAGTGGATTGATACAGTGTTCGGTAGAGTCCCTGTATTGAGCGATTTACTCTGTGATGTCTGGTGCAGTATGCGAACTGGTCTATGACACCCTCTTCACGGAGTTACGGCAACTGTCTAAGACGGTCTATCCGTCGACGGGTTGGTCGCCGGCACACGTCGTACACCCCCGCCCGGACCGAACGTACAACAGACCGGCAAACAGGACGACACTCACCGCGCCCAGTAGTGGCC
>JAZKTK010000101.1:0-10990 GCA_036625595.1 Haloarculaceae archaeon
ACCAGCAGGTCGCCATGGACACCTACATCCATTCGTACAGCCAGCAACTCGAAACCGAACTCGAACGACAACAACAGGTCATCGCCGACGTCGACGAGGAAGTGACTGAAGCCACGCAGGCAGCCGACGACATCGCAACCAGTACCGATACCATTAGTGAGGAGGCCCGCGACCAGGCAGAGTCGATGGGGCAGGTTGCAGGGGAAGTCTCTGATATGTCCGCCACCGTCGAAGAAATCGCCTCGACTGCCGAAGAGGTCACTGCAACCAGCGAGACTGCCGAGCAACTCGCCGTGGAGGGTCGCGAGGCCGCAACCGAGGCTATCAGTGTAATGGAGCAAGTCGACGATTCTGCACAAACTGTCGCTGCTGACGTTGGCCAACTCCAGGAGCGCATCGACGAAATCGACGAAATCGTTGACGTGATCAACGATATCGCCGAGCAGACGAACATGCTGGCACTCAACGCATCCATCGAGGCGGCGAGGGCGGGCGACGCTGGCGATGGCTTCGCTGTCGTTGCAAACGAGGTCAAGAGCCTCGCCGAGGAGTCACAGGATTACGCGTCCAAGATTGAAGGAATGATCGGCGATATCAAAGCAGACACTGCCGAGACCGTGGCGAGCCTGGACGAGACGACCGAGAAAGTCGACGAGGGCATCGATCAGGTTACCGATGCGATGGATACCCTGCAAGATATTGCCCGGTCCGTTCAGGAGGCGACACAGGGAATCAAGGAGGTTTCGGAGGCAACCGATGACCAGGCCGCCAGCACCGAAGAAGTCGCCAGCATGATCGATGAACTCGTTGAGCAGGCAAACACCGTTGCGGGCGAGATTGACGATGTGTCTGTTGCAAACGACGAGCAGGCGACGAACGTCGAGCAAATCAACGAGACGGTGAAGCAATTAACTAATGTGTGAAAAAGAAATGGACTCCTCAAACCCACCCGGTGCCGATTCAGTGGGTTCGCTTACGGCACGATCAAACGCCCTGGAACGGGTCTCTAGCGCCGTGCTCTCCTTTGACAAAAGCAATCAGTACACGTACGTCAACCAAAGGGCTGCAGAGATTCTCGACATCGATCCCGAAGCAGTTCTCGGTGAGCACATCTGGGATGGGTTTCCCACCTCGCAGGGAACTCAACTACAGCGTGCTATCGAGCGGCCGACCGGGCTCGACAAAGACAATGCAGTCGAGTGGCACGATTCGGAGCTGAATTGCTGGTTTGAAGGTCAGGTATACTCCGATGAAACGGGTGTCTCTCTCTTTTTTACGGAGATTACAGAACAGAGGGAGCGCCAACACAATCTTGACCGAGCGGAAACGCTATTCGAGAATTCACAGGACGGGTTATTCGTTATCGACGTAGAGGAACAGGGAGAGACGTTCCGTGTGAACCGCGTCAACCAGGCCTACGAGGCACTCACTGGCGCTTCAGCCGATGAACTGCATGGAAAAACAATCCGTACCCTCGCTGGCGATGACGACAGCGAAACCATCCGCGAAAACTATCACGAGTGTGTGGCCCGGCAAGACGAGCTTCGATATGAAGAACAACTGTCTATTTTCGGTGACGAGTCGTGGTGGGAAACGAGAATCTCACCAGTCATCATCGACGGTGAGGTCGTGCAACTCGTTGGTTCGACGCGGAATATTACCGAGCAAAAGGAACGCGAGAGCCGACTGCGCAAGTACGAGCAGATAGTTCAACAGACCGGTCACGCCGTGTTCTTCACGAACGCAGACGGAGAGATTCAGTACGTGAATCCTGCGTTCGAGCAAGTGACTGGCTATACGAGCGGTGACGCACTTGGAGAGACTCCGTCACTACTCAAATCCGGTGAGCATGACGATGCGTTTTTTGCCGACCTGTGGGAGACCGTTCTGGCGAGGGACGTCTGGCGCGGCGAAATCGTGAACGAGCGAAAAGACGGGACACAGTTTACCGCTCGCCACACGATTGCTCCAGTGACAAACGAGTCAGGGGACGTGACGAATTTCGTGGCGATCTATAACGACATCACGGAGCGAAAGGAACGCGAAGCGCAACTCCGACGAAAGACCCGCGCGCTCGACAACGCGCCCGTTGGAATCTCGATTACCGATCCGTCACAGGAAGATAACCCCATGACCTACGTGAACGAGGAGTACACCGAAATCACCGGGTATGAGAAAGATGAAGCCATCGGGCGGAACTGTCGCTTTCTCCAAGGCAGGGAAACCGACCCCGAGCAGGTCGGAAAAATCCGTGACGCGATCGACGAACCCAGGGACATAGAAACCACCTTGCGGAATTACCGAAAGGACGGAACCGCATTCTGGAACGAGTTATCGATAGCCCCGGTGAGAGACGAAGACGGTACGCTGGAAAGTTTCGTTGGATTCCAGAAGGACATCACTGAGCGAAAGAAACGCGAAAAGCGCCTGCAAACGCACGAACTCGTCGTGCAGACGATGAATGAGGCGGCATTTCTTGTCGACGACAAGAAACAGATTCAGTTCGCCAACGACACGGCACTCGAATTTGCAGACATCTCTCTGGAGTCGATCAAAGGAGTACCGATTGAGCCAGTCACCGAGGAGATGGCTGCGCCAGACGAAGATGTACAGCGGTTTCTGGACGCAATCGATTCGGTCCTGTCGGACGAAGAGTCCGATGTCGGCAAGCGGATTCGAGAACCCAACGGAGTGGAGACGCTGACTCTCGAATTCGATCTCAGATTGGAATCGGCTGGGGACATTTGTGCCGAGCAACGACTTGTTCCCGTGGAACTCTACGATGACAGGCGAGGTGTTGTGGTTATCTCTCGAGACATCACGGAACGGAAAGAAAAAGAACGAGAGATACACACGCACCTTGTACAAGCGCAGGAAGTCGGTCACGTAGGCAGTTGGTACCTTGAGATAGAAGCGGGCGACCTCTCCTGGTCGGATGAGTGTTACCGAATCTTTGGCTTGAGTCCGGACCAGCCAATGACGTACGAACGGTTTCTGGAGTTCGTTCATCCTGACGACCGCGAGGGCATCCAGGAAGCGTGGGAGGCTGCGCTAGACGGAGAGCCCTACAACAAGAAACACCGAATCGTGGTGGATGGAGAGACCAGGTGGGTACATGAAACAGCCGACGTCGAATTCGACGATGACGGGCAGCCAGTGAGTGGTATCGGCGTCGTTCGAGACATAACCGACCAGGTAGAGCGGGAACGAAAAATAAACGAACAGAGAAAGCGGTACGAATCGTTGTTCAACAGTATCCAGGACCCCATCGTCGTCACGGATGCTACTGGCCGGATTACCGACTGTAATCCGGGCTTGACCGACCTCTTCGGATACGAACTGGACGACATCAAGGGGAGCTCTTTGCAGATGCTGGTCGCAGACGACGAGGACAGCACTGATTTGACAAATCTGACCCGGAAACCGGGAGAAGAACTCAGTAGCGAGGTTAGGACGGTCTACCAGAAAAAATGCGGACAGGAGTTCACAGGCGAATCGACTATCTCTCAATTCCAGAATCCAGAGGGAGATATCGTTGGATTCATCAATCAAATCCGGGACATCTCGGAGCGAGAGCGTAACATTCAACAGTTGAAAGTGGTCGACAGAGTCCTCCGACATAATATCAGAAACGATATGAACGCGCTCATGGGTCACGCCGAACTCATCCAAAACAAAGGCTCTCCCGAGGTCCAGCCCCACGTCTCGAAGATTCTCGACGTGGGACAAAGTTTCGTCGAGACAGCGGAGAAACAACGGAAAGTCACGACGGTGCTAACTGAGCCCTCCGGAAGCAGCATGCGTGATATCGTTCCGACAGTAGAATCTGCCGTCACAGAGATTCAAAGACAGCACCCAGAAGCCGACGTGAGTGTGCAGCTCCCAGAAACTTGCTGGGTACTCGCAACGTCTGATATTGACAAAGCGTTCCGGGAATTGCTCAGGAATGCAGTGATTCACTCGGATAGTGAGCACCCAACTGTGACTGTCGATGTTCGGGCAGAAGATGGGACCGTTGCGATTCGCATCTCCGATAATGGTCCCGGAATTCCAGAACCAGAGTGGGAAATAATCAATCGGGAAGCAGAGATTGATCCGCTATACCACGGGAGCGGACTCGGCCTCTGGCTGGTCCGCGAGATTATCCGCCAATCGGACGGGTGGTTAGCGTTTGAGGAGAACAGTCCGGCAGGTAGTACTGTCACTGTTCGCCTCCCGACTGAGTGAACTTTTTTCGATTATGATTCTGGCTGACCTTCGTCGTTTAGTCGGGAATCGAGGTGCGTCCCGAGACAGAGTGTACCGCCCATTCTCCACCGGCCAAACGCACTTACCACCGGGTAACGTCCCGACTCACCTATCAGTTCGCTTTTGCTTAAGTGTCGTTGTCGCCCATCGTCGTATGTAATGGCACAACTGACGAAAACGCTACTGGTGGCCGGCATAATTCTCGTTGCAGGGGTTTCTGTTGGGACCAGTGCATTTACGAGCGCGACAGTCGAGCGACAGGCAGACGCAAACGTCGTCACAGACGAGAACGGTCTCCTGGGACTCACCGATGGGAACTCGGGTAACCTGGTCTATCAGGATTCGGCGGACCAGCTCGCAATCGACTTCACAAACGGCACCGCTGACGGTGCGAACACTGATGCGCTGTTCGAACTCGGCGACCCCGCGAACCCTGGGGCATCCAAGGCATTTCAGGTCACGAACAACGACGCTGAGGCCCACAAGATAACCGCCGGGTACACGCTCGATGCTGACGATGGCAACAGTGTAGCGAACCTCGAGTTCCAGGTGTATGATGACACCGGAGCACTCGTCGGCAACGTCACCGAAGAGGGGCAGACTGTCTCGATGGATGCTGCCGC
This sequence comes from Haloarculaceae archaeon, assembly GCA_036625595.1. Classification (GTDB taxonomy): domain Archaea; phylum Halobacteriota; class Halobacteria; order Halobacteriales; family Haloarculaceae; genus Salinibaculum. The sequence continues at coordinate 4,872 of JAZKTK010000101.1, forward strand.
TGCCGAAACCTACGACGTTGTGGTCGTTGTCGATACCGGCCACGGGACCGATACGCTGACCTCGACTGCTGACCTCTCTGGGACGCTCGCGTTGACCATCGACGACGTCGACGAGGGTGGGACGGTCTCTGACGGGTCGTAATCCGACTTCCGACAAATAACAGGACGGTCTCAGTGAGTCGTATTTCGAACAACTCCCTAATTTCAGTTCATACATGATACAGAAAGCTGGCATTGCTGTGTTCTTGCTCCTCGTCGTCGCGATAGCCGCGCCAGCCGCCTCACCCGTCCAGATTTCGTACGTCTCTTCAGACAGTATGTCGCCGACACTCGACACCAACGACGGGTACATCCAGGTTCCGGCCAGCACTGTCGGCCCTGGTGATATTATCACGTTTTACTCTGAGGAGCGAGGAACGTACGTGACCCACCGCGCGATGCAGGTCACGCCGGAGGGAATCGTGACCCAGGGCGACGGCAACCCATCGACTGACCAGGCAGCCGGCTACCCGCTCGTTTCGCAGTCTGACGTATCTGGGAAGCTCCTGGCTGTCGGTGGGTCTCCGGTCGTCGTGCCACAGCTTGGCACTGCACTGGGAGCAATTACGAGCTACTGGTATCTCATCCTTGCGGGACTGGGTGCATACCTCTTGGCCGCTGGACTGCGTTCCAACAGGCCACGGTCACGTGAGAATGTCCTCAGAAGCCGTGAAGTCATCCTTCCAGTGACAATACTCGTCATCGTCGCGGGCGTTGCGTTCGTCTCACTGGGCGGATTCCAGGAAACGCAGGTCTACACTGTTACTGCTGAGTCGACAGATGCCTCAGCGACACTGACAGTCGGTGAGCCACGCACTGAATCGATAACTCTCGAAATGACGACGTCACCGTTTGCACACGTCATCACGGAGACTGACGGGATGGAGCTTGTCAGGGCGAATCCCACACCAGCGAGTGACGGCGGGGACACAGCAGCGTCGAACTGGCTCCCACAGGAACTGTTTGAAACCTCAGAGCAGACGGTTGATACTCGGATTCCACCCCAGGAAACGGCAGGGCCACACGCGACCAGTATCCAGATTCACACCTATCCTGCGGTCCTCCCGGGTGGCATTATTACGTCACTGCACCACATCCACCCTCTCGTTGCCGCAGTGACCACCGTCGTGCTGAGCATTGCACCACTGTATCTTTTGTACTGGTTGCTGATTGACCCGACGACTCCGCTACGCGGTACGCGGCGTCGACTGACGCGAAAACTGGGTGGCCAGCGATGAGACCACCCCGTCGCTCGCGGTCACGCTCCCGCAGTCGGAGCGGCGTCTGGCTGGCAGTCGTCGTCGGTGTAGTCCTCCTCACAGCGATTGTCAGTCCATTCGCTGGTGGTCCCTCGGACGCGTTCACCAGCGGGACGCTCGACCGTTCCTCGACGGTCGGCGTCGCCGACGATGCAGGCGGACTCGTGGGACTCGAGGTCTCGTCGGCCGTAGCTGCCGGCAGTTCAAGCCGGCTCGTTACCGTGACCAACCAGTTTGACCACACAGTTGCCGCGACTGTGTCGCTCCAGGGCTCCGCGGGGTCGCTGTCGAACGAACAGGCCACGCTCGCCCCCGGCGAGACGCTGACGACAACTGTGTCTGTCGCCTGTGATTCCACTCCCGACACTGTCTCGTTTACTGTCACTGCGACCGACAGCTCGCGAGTTACCGCGACGGCAACGCGGTCAACGACAGTCGATACGTCGGACTGCTCGGCTACCACCGGGCCGCTCGAGTTCGTCTCCGGGTCGGCGACGACTGACAGCGTGTCCGGGCCAGGTGGTAGTTCGACGGGCAGTCTCGAATTCTCCATGCAGAACACGAGGTCGACTGCCGGCACAATTGTCGGATTCGAACTCCGCGAGGTCGGCACTGCGACTACCCTTTCGTTCGAAGGGCCACCGCCAGTGAACGCCGAAGCCGGCAAAGACGAGGTGTACATCGACGCGACTGGGGGACCAACAGATAGTGAGGGTGCGGCTGAACCTGGCAAGAACAGTCCCGGCTACGACATCGGTAGCGGGACGAAACACCCTCTCGACCAGTCCGTGACGCTCGATGCTGGTGAGACAGCTGACGTGGTGCTCTACCAGTTCGTTTCGAACGGACAGCCCGATGGGTTCGCTACGGGTGACCAGGTCGAAATAACCTTCTCGTTCCAGGATGGGTCGGAGGCGACAGTGTCGTTTACTGTCTGACCGCTCTCCGGAGAGGCGCTTTCGTCGCAGTAAGTCTCCCACCAACAGGAGCGTTAGCTTCTGCTTTTCTACCCATCTGGCATTGGTACTAGTATGTACCACGACATCTTCAGGGGGGCCGACACCGGATGAGCCTGGACCTACCTCTCCGAGCGCGCTACATCTGTGGTCGGTACGAACGCACACTCATCGCGGTATTCATCGTTGTCAGCGCTATCGCATTCGCCGGTGCGGCCGCCGGGGCCGCAGCACCTGCCGACACGCAACAGGTAACAGCCCAGACCGACCCACAGACAATCAACACGACACTTACCACACAGGCAACCGTGACGGGCGATACGACTCTCTACGAGTCTCGCGAGCGACTCACAGACATGCCGGTCTATTTGCTCTCCGCAACGCCGAACGTGACATTTCAGGCAACGACGACAGTGCCATCCGTGGAAACGACTGTCTCCCAGCAGGTCGTTCTCGAGCTGACTGCGACACGGAACGGAGCGGTATTCTGGCGAAACCAGACGACTCTGGCGTCGGAGACAGAGCAAGTTACTGACGGACAGGTTCGAACGAGTGCCACGCTGAACGTCCGGGAACTCGCTGGCGAGCGACTGGGAGAAGTCACCGACGCAACCGACAACGTCGGGGCTATCGAAGCACGGGTCTTTGTCGATGCAACGTACGATACTGGGTCCTACACGGGATATACGAACGCGAGTACAGCACTGTCTATCACCGACCGGGCGTACGAACTTGACACCCCTAAAACAGACCAGCGGAGCCACGCCACGACAGCGACGAAGACAGTTCCAGTCACCGAATCTTCAGTCGGTCTTGCTGGCCTCACCGTCCCTGGACGAGCAGTCGGCTGGGCCGCTGTTGGCCTCGTCGCTCTCGTGGTTGCACTCGTGGTGTGGTTGACCGCCAGCCGTATCGAGGACTTCGAGGCATTCGAGAAACAGTACGAAAAAGCCCGGTATGCAGAGTGGATTTCGCGGGGGAAAATTCCCGACTCAGGGACATATGTCCGCGTGCCAGTCGAGACGCTGCTCGACCTCGTCGATATCGCCATCGACTCGAAAAAGCGCGTCATCCACGACAAGTCACGGGACATTTACGCCGTCGTTGACGGGAACATTCTGTTCGAGTTCCGCAACGACGCCGACAGCTCTGGGTGGATGAACGAGTTTGGACTTGCTCCGATAGAGGAAATGGCGACGGCACAAGAGCAGGAATTTACGGAGAGCGAAACGACGGTATCGGGCGCTGGTGACACCGACCCTGTCGACTGGTAACTCTCATTCTGCTTGTTCTCAACTCCCGTCCTGACCTGGGAGCGACCACCCTGCAACCCAAATCCGATATGAGTCGGCGGCGTGTCGCATCGTCGTCCGTCAGTCGATGACAGGGCATTTATATCGAGGCGGGTCGGGCAATTGGTATGGAACGCGTCGACGTCGCTATCGTCGGTGGCGGGCCTGCTGGCACCTCGGCCGCGTGGAAGGCCGCCGAACACGGTGCCAACGCGCTCGTCGTCGAAAAAGGGGTGCCGCGGGCTGACCGAAACCGACTCGGGCCGGACTCGACAGACGCCGCTGGCATGCTCGACTACTGGGTCGACCTGATGGATTTCGACCCCGAAGACATCCCCGAAGAGATTATTCTGCGTCGCCTCGACGGTGCCGACTTCATCGGTCCGTCAGAAACGCTTAGTATCAACGACACGAGTATCGATGCCTCGTATCCGGACTTCGGCTTTGCTTTCCACCGGGCTCGCTTCGACGACTGGCTTCGGGAAGAAGCCGAGGCCGCCGGTGCGACCTACCGCGTTGGCGCTTCGGTCACCGGCGTCGAGACGGACCTCTCTGGCGACGGGTCACGTGCACAGACCCATCATCTCACTCTCTCGGACGGTGACGAAATCGAAGCGGAGTATCTTGTTCTCGCGGACGGGCCACAGCGGACAGTCACGACAGGTGTTCTCGACCAGTTCGTCCCCACTGGTCGGTCGATAGCGGACCACCTCAATCCTCGCACGGCGAATCACATCGCCTACCAGGAACACCGGAGAGTTCCCGACGACATCTACGACCCACACCGACTCAAATTCTGGTGGGGGTACATGCCGGGTCACACCGCCTATCCGTGGGTATTCCCCAACGACGGCGACGTGGCCCGTATCGGCCTGACGATGCCTATCGGGCTGGACATCAACGACTTCGACCGGTCGGAGTGGGCACTGCTCCGCGAGGACGACGACGGAATTCCCCGCGGCGGCGAGTACATCGAACGGCTCATCGAACTCGTCTACCCCGAGTACGACATCGAGGACTTCCCGCTCGTAGAGAACCGCGGCAAACAGGGCGGGACTGAGACGTACCCGATATCATCGACGCGCCCAATCGAATCCCCGACTGCAGCGGGCATCGCCGTCGTCGGGGGTGCGATGGGCGGGACCTCGGCCTTCCACGAAGGTGGCGACCACGTTGCCGTCCGAACTGGGAAGCTCGCGGGCGAATTCGCGGCGACAGATAGTCTAGACCAGTACAACGCCGCCTGGCAGGACGCGCTGGAAGACGAGTTCGCACGCAACGTGACGATGGCCGATGTCGTCCACGACTACGGTCCGGACGACTGGGACTGGGCGTTTGGTACTGCCCAGCGACTGTTGAACCGCGGTGAGTACTCGTGGTGGAGCATTCTCAGGTCGGGACTCAGCGGCTATCGGATGGTTCGCATGTACAAGTCCACCAAATCAACGTTCCGCAACGGCGGCTACGTCCAGTTCGGCGAGGACGAGTACGAAATATAGCGGCCAGTTACTCGTCGGCCGACTGCTTGTCCGTTCCGTTGCTGTTCGTTCCATTTGCGTCATTTTCAGCACTGATTGACGCGTCGCCTTCGGATCCCTTTGGAAGATATGAAAAGGGGGTGCCGTCGGACACACGGTCGTCAAGCGCGGTCAGTACCGTCAGCGACCGCCGAAGGTCGTCGAGTGAGTCATCGACGGTCATCTCGTCCCAGCCACCGAACGTGTAGAACAACTCGTCTCGTCGGTGACGAAGCGTCTGCATCTCCGTTACCAGGTCGTCAGGCACGTCGGTACAGCGCTGAAGCAACTGTTCTCGGTCTGACTGTGGCAAGCCCCAGAGCCATTTTTGTGTTCCAGTCAACTGTCGGTGGTCCTCGACGACGAGTTCATCCCGAACCAAACGGAGTGTGTAACTCTCGACGAGCAGCTGCGCGAGACTGAAAAACCAGACACGGTAGGTTCGAAGCGTCGCAGCGGTCAACTGCTCCGGCCCAAAGGATTTGGCATCGAGGTCAAACAGTTCCAGATACTGGCTCCATACGTCTCCCGCACCGGACATTGATTCGCTGTCGGAAAGCGCCGCGAGCGCACTGTAGAGCTGTTTGACTCCTCGCTTCGTGCTCTCTTCAGGCGACATCGGCGCTGTGTCGCCTGTCGGAATCGGAACCGGTGAGAGCGGCCATCCCAGCCTGGCCGTCGAATCCGACGTGTCGAACTGGTCGAAGAACTGTCGAAACGGTCGGAGCGGATCCGAGTTGTCGCCCATTTTCCGGATATTGCGTGTGAATACCTATCAGTCTGTTCCCGCGAGGTTAATCAGTGTCCACGAACTAGCGCCACTGCGTGCCTTTAGTCCCCGCCCGAGACCCTACACGGGAGCAATGACCGCGCGGCGAACCCGGGCACGCGATATTCGCGGTTCGGAGGCGCTAACGCGTCTTTCAGCGCGTGTGGCAATCGCCGCTCGCGAACTCGGCACTCTCACCGAGAGTGCCCGCCCGGCACGAGGGTTAGCCGGCTGACACGGCACGCCGCCAGGAATGATGCCGGTCGTTAGTGTTCCGGGCGTACATT
>JAZKTK010000102.1:0-10948 GCA_036625595.1 Haloarculaceae archaeon
AAACAGCCACACGCTACCAGCACGCCGGGTCGACCGCCACCTACACCCGGACCGACGACGGCTGGCACACACGCGGCGACCACCGCACACTGGACGACCTCCTCGAGCAACTCGCTCCCACCTACGACTTCCTCCTCGTCGACGATTTCCCCGACGCCACTATCCCCCAGGTCGTCCTCGGGGACGACGACAGCCCGGCCGAGACACTCGCCAGCGCCCCCACAGCAGCCGACATCGACCCCGACGCTGTCCTCGAAGACCTCCTCGACCGTGACCCACTCGAAACCCTCTCCTCGCTCGTCGCCAAGGCCAAAGCCTCTCCAGCCGCCGAGAAAGCCGGTGCCATCGCCACCTTTACCGGCCGCGTCCGCGGCAAAGAACACGACGACGACACCCCCACCGAATTCCTCGAATTCGAACGCTACGACGAGGTCGCAACCGAACGGATGGCCACCATCCGAAAAGAACTCGAAGCACGCGACGGCGTCTTCGAAGTGTTGCTCCACCACCGCACCGGCGTCGTCGAGTACGGCGAGGACATCGTCTTCGTCGTCGTGCTTGCCGGCCACCGCCAGGAAGCCTTTGCCACCGTCGAAGACGGCATCAACAGACTAAAAGACGAAGTCCCACTCTTCAAAAAAGAAGTCACCGTCGACGACGAGTTCTGGGCCCACGAGTGACGAACACTCCGCCAGTGAGTCGATACAGAGTTGGGTTCCTGTGACAACATTAATACGGAAGACTCGCGAATGGGTACCATGCCTCTTGCAGACGAGTTCGAGCGGGAAGTCACGGGTATCCGTGTCTCGCTGACCGACCGATGTAACTTCGACTGTCTCTACTGCCACAACGAGGGGCTCGGCGACACGCGCGGTCCAATGGACCCACAAGACGACGAAATGACCACCGACGAAGTCGTCCGCATCCTCGAGGTCGTCCACGAGTTCGGCGTCGAGAAAGTCAAATTCACCGGCGGCGAACCCATGCTCCGCCAGGACCTCGAAGAGATCATCCGCCGAGTCCCGGACGACATGGAGGTCTCTCTGACCACCAACGGTACGTTCCTCCCCGGACGGGCCGAGGATTTGGCCGACGCTGGCTTGAAACGAGTCAACGTCTCTCAAGATGCACTCGACCCGGAAGACTTCGCCGAACTCACCCAGAGCGGGGCCTACGACCGCGTCATCGAAGGCGTCGAGGCCGCACTCGAGGCCGGCCTCGCGCCGGTGAAGTTGAATATGGTCGTGATGGAGCCAACAGCGGGGTACGTCCCGGAGATGGTCGACCACGTTGCCGTCCACGACGGTCTCCAGTTACAACTCATCGAGTACATGCCCGAGATTGCGGGCCACCCCGAGTGGGCCATCGATATCGACCGCGTTCACGACTGGCTCACAGAGCGAGCCGACCGCATCGAACACCGCGAAATGCACGACCGCCGTCGCTACTACGTCGCTGACCCCGAGAAACAGCCGACCGCCAACCTGACTGACGGCGACAGCGACGGCCCGGCAGCGGGCGAAGGGATGGTCGAAGTGGTCGACCCCGTCGAAAATCCGCACTTCTGTGCAAACTGTTATCGGGTGCGTGTTACCCACGACGGCAAGTTCAAAGGCTGTCTCAACCGCCACGACGACCACCGCTCGATGGGCGAGATGAGCCGCGAAGAAATCCGGACAACGTTCCGCGAAACCGTTGCCAACCGTGTCCCCTACTACGGCGAATACATGATCAAAGAAGACGGTGAGTGGGTCGACAACGAAGACTACATCGACTCACTTCCCAAACCCCCCGCAGCCGACGACTGACGAAAGCCGAAAGAGGAGATACGGCAGTTGACGGAAATCACGGATATTATTACGTACATCACCGAAGGGGATTGTATGGACGTTACAGAAGCTGTGCAGACGCGAATCGATCTCCGTGAATATTCGGACGAGCCAGTCGAGGGCGAGATCAAGCGGGAGATTCTCGATGCCGCTCGGGTCGCCTCCAGCGGACGTAACACCCAACACTGGCGGTTCATCCTCCTCCAAGACGAGGACCGGATAGCAGAACTCAGTGAACGGACCTCCTCTGGTAGTTGGATAGGCGATGCGACGTTTGCAGTTGCTGTCTTGACTAACCCCGAGTGGGATTTCCACAAGATGGATGCTGGCAAGGCAATCACGCACATGCAACTGGTCGCGTGGGAGCACGGCGTCGGGTCGGGGATGTTCACGACGGACGACGAGGCAGTCTACGAGTTCCTCGAAGCCCCGGAGAAACTTGAGCTGTCCGCGACGGTCGGTTTCGGCTACCCGACCAAGGAAATCAAGGGCATCAAGGACCGTCGTCCGCTAGAGGAAATCGCCTATAGCGAAACGTTCGGCACAGAGCTCGACATCGACGACTAGCACATCTCCCAGGCCGAACCCCTCAGAGAGTCCAAAGACGGCGTCTTCTCTTTCCAGCGCATCGCCGAGAGGAACGAAATGTACACCGACGTGACAGCGTCCTGACTGCGACGCTCTGTGACTCAGTTTCAGCGATGGGATTATTACAGAGGCTTCCGACTGTCTGGTAGTCGGATGCCTGAAGGACTGTCACGGGTCGACCAGGTGTTACTCATTGTCGGGATGGTTATCGTCGGGTTCAATCTGCGTCTGTCGCTGACCTCTGTCTCGCCGCTGCTCGAGATTATCCAGCGCGACCTGGGTCTGAGCTACGCTGTAGCGAGCCTTCTGACAACGCTCCCGACGGTCTGTTTCGGTGTGTTCGCGTTCGCTGCGACGCCGCTTTCACGAACTATTGGTCGTAACCGCGGCATCCTGGTCGGCATCCTCCTCATCACTGTCGGAACATTGCTCCGCCTGTGGGGGTACAACATCGGCATCCTTTTTCTGACGACGCTACTTGTCGGTGCGGGAATCGCGGTCTGCCAGACGCTGTTGCCAGCAATTATCAGCGCTCACTTCGTCGACCGGGCCGCGCTAGTCACTGGACTGTACACGGCCAGTTTGACCATCGGAGCCGGTGTCGCATCCAGCGTTACGTCGCCGTTATTCCAGTTGTTTGGATCCTGGCCAGCGGCGCTGGCCGTGTGGGGCGTACTTGGTCTGGTCGCTGTTATCATCTGGATCCCCCATACAATCTCGCAACCGTCATCCAGTACAGACTCGGTAACTCGTCACCCGTGGTTGAACGGCTGGGCAATCCTCTTGATGCTCTTTTTTGGTCTGCAGTCGCTGGTATTCTACACGACGATTACGTGGCTATCGCCGTACTATATCATGCTTGGCTGGACACCGACAGAGGCAGGACTCCTGTTGACAATGGTACTGGTCGCTCAGCTCGGTGGAACGCTCGGTCTCGCTCCGCTCTCTGACCGCCACCCTGACCGTCGACCGTGGCTCGCGCTCGTACTCGCACTCTGCTGTGTTGGTTTCACCACAATCGTGTTCGTCCCGCTCATGTTCCCGTGGATCTGGGCAAGCATTCTTGGCCTGGGCCTCGGGGGTATTTTCGCGCTATCGTTGACGCTCCCGGTTGATTTGACAGAGTCGCCTCGAACAGCCGACCAGTTGACAGCAATGATGACTGGCGGCGGCTATCTGATTGCCGCTGCGGGTCCGTTTCTGGGCGGTGTCCTCCGTGATATCTTCGACGGCTACGCTGTCACCTTCCTCCTTCTTCTGGGTATCAGTATTGCTCTCTTCGGGTCGACCATTCTGTTTTCACCAAAACGCCAAGTGAGCTAGGTCAGACGGCTTCGAGAACAGCATCGCAAAACCGTTCGACGTCTTCCAGGGAGATATCCTGAACGCGGTCTCGCTGGACCAGCAACCAGGCCGGGGTTTCGGCCCCCAGACCGGTCAACTGCTCTGCGAGCGCTCGTACGTACCGCTGTTCATCGAATCCACCGTAGGTTACAAAGAGTCCGACTGGTAAACTGTCCATCGACACTTCGGACATATACGTCGTGATCGGTGGACAGTTTACCGTCCACTTCGGGACACCGAGAAATACCGCGTCGTACATCTGTGGGTCGTTGTCTGGCGGCTCGATGTTGACTCCCCACCCGGGCACGAACGACCGGCACAGCCAGTTTAGATAGCGCCGCTCGGATAACAGCATGATGCATTCGGTAGTGGGCTCCGGTAGCGTTGCCGCCAGTTGCTCGGCGAGTGTCTCTGTAGTTCCAGTCCGAGAATAGTAGGCGATCAGTACTTCGGAGTCGTCGGTCAGACGGCTAGCCATAGTTTCAGTGGTCGGGAGGGGACGGGTCCGGGTCGTCTTCGTTTTCTTTCCGCATACGGCTGGCAAGGCTGCCCGGTTTACGGCGCTCTCGCCCCGTAATAGCAATACTGATCCCAACGATGGAGACCAAGAGTGCCAGTGCGAGCACGCCAAATGACATGACAAGTGATCGGCCGCTGGTCGTCAAATAAACGCCGTACATAGCGATGATGAAGCCGAGCAGGCCAACGATCCAACCGCCTCCTTCCGTCAAAATGTCCTGATTCATGCTGTCTCCCCGCGCATTGCGGGAACTGTCTCTGTTACCCATCCAAATCGGTCTTCGCTCGTGTCGAGCCGTGGGTCCATACCACACGTTTCACTGGCCATCGTCATTGGTGTTACGTCTCAGGAGAATAGTAGTCGTCGTGACCGTCGAACCGCGACAGTGAAATCATCTCGTAATGGTCAGTGGGGTCATCGGAGACGAGCTGGCGAGCGACAACCCGACCTGCCGACGGTGCGAGTTGTATCCCAGAGGAGTCGAACGCGACAACAGACAGCCCCTCCCGTTCAGTCCGGCCGATGATTGGATTTCCATCGGGCGTCACAGACCGGATGCCGACCCACTCGTCAACAACGGGAGCGTCCGCGAAGGCGGGGAACAGGTCAGCGACGACCGACCGCATCTGTTCGTGCAAGTCCTCTGGGACGGCCTCAGACTGATCACTCGGGTCCAGTTGCGTCTCCGCGTCGCCATCCGTGTGACAGCCGACGAGGACAGTCCCGTCGTCGCGACCGATGCAGTAAACGCCGGATTCGGCGTGGTTGAGATACGGGACTGTGTAGTCACTCTCGATGTCGGGGTCGAGAACGAGAATCGGAGCCAGAGAGTGTCCGACAGGCAAGTCAAGGCCGGCCGTCGATGCCAGGCGAGTATTCCAGGGGCCAGCCGCGAGGACGACACCGTCTGCCGGGACGAACTCGTCCTCACATTCAATGCCGGTAACGGTCCCGTCTTCGCTCCTGAGTGAAGTCACGCCGGTTCCGATCGTTATCGTCGCTCCGGCTTTCTCGGCCTGCATGGCGAACTCTCGCGTGAGCGCTGGACCGTCGAAGGCACCGACATTCGGGACGTGAACTGCCGCTTCGACTGCCTCGGTATTGAGGTTCGGGAACAGGACTCGTCGCTCGATATCATCGCCGTCGAGACGTTCGAAGAGTGGTTGCGAATCCGTCTCAGCGGCGATCTTTTCGCCGACACGCTGGGCCCCCTCCTCGGTTGTCGCAACTTCGAGGTGACCGAGCCGGTCATATCGCTGACTCATCGCCCCGTTTCGGAGGAAGTCATTGTACAGTTCCATTCCGTACTGCTTCATGCGATACTGCACCGGGGTACCGTAGAAGGCGAAGATACCGCCAGACTTTCCGGTGGTCTCGCCCGCGAGTTTCCCCTGTTCGTAGACGGTCACCGACTCGCCAGCATTGGCGAGGTGAAAAGCGACGCTTGCGCCGGCGATGCCGCCGCCGACGACGACGTACTGTGCTGTCATGGGGACCTGTCCGTCGGGCACCATCTTAAATTGGTCCGTCGTCATCAACACAGCGGGCGGAGACAGTCGCGCGCTACCCGCTGCGGATATCCGGTTCAGTGCTACCGACACCGCGCTGATATCGCCTGACACCGGCGAGAACGACTAGCCCGGTCACGGCACCCACGGCCCCAGCGACGACGAGCAGTTCCGCGAGCGAAAGAACTGCGGTCAGGACACCCAGTACTGCGGGCCCAAGCGTCTTTCCCGCGTTCTGGAGAACGTTGTTCGCCGAGACGACGCCACCGCGTACATCTGCGGAGACGCGCTGTGTCATGAGGCTCTTTTGAAGTGGTGCGACGACGCCGTCTATAGCCCCGAACGCGAGACCGAGGACGAGAAACGCCGGCAGCGTCGCCGGCACCGACATCACTGCGGCGAGCAGGCTCCCGACGAGCAGTCCGCCGGCCATCACCATCGACGGTGACCCGATCGCAAGGACGCGTCGAGACTGGGAGGCAAGCACCATCTTCGCCGCACCGACAGACCCAATAACGAGTCCCACCTCACCGGCGGGAAGAGACCGTTGAGCCGCGAGTAGCGGAAGGTACGCCCACATGCCGTAGCGGACAAAAAACCGAACGAAACCGACGCCAAGCGCACTCGCCACGAGTGGGTCCCGCGCACCCGACAGCACCGACCGAAGGTACGACTCTTCCCGGTCCTCGGTGGTGGTCTGGGCAGCGACGTTCGGGAGGAATGCAAACACGACAACCCCGAGTGGGATGGCAGCGGCGAACAAAAGGAAGGGGAGCCGCCAGTCGATTTCAGCTAGCGTGCCACCGAGGACTGGATAGATTGCTGAACCGAGGCTGATGAACGTCACTCGCAGTCCCTGCGCACCGACCTCGGCCTTTCCCTCAAAGAGATCTCCGAGCAGCGCCGTCGTCAGTGGCATCATCGCACTGAATCCGACGCCCTGGACGACGCGAAGCACGAGGATGGTCTCGAACGAGGTCGTCAAGAAGATGGTCGCACCCGCAGCCCCAAAAAGGACCAGTCCGAACGCGATGACCGGGCGGCGGCCAACACGGTCCGAGAGCCAACCAAAGAGGGGCACGAACGCGACGACCGGAGCGGTGTAGACGGTGATAAGCAGGCCCGACTGGGCGTCGGTCAGCGACAGCGCCTCCATCATCACCGGCAGTATCGGCGAAACGAAGGACACGCCGAGGACGCCGACGGCAGCGACGATGTAGATAAAAAGGGCGACCGGTTGTCGTTCGGGGCGCGCTGTGATGCCCTCGGCGAGCTGTTCTCTGAATCCCATTACTCGGAAATTGGGGTTCCCCGGGATTTCGATTACGGTTTGTCCCGAGCGTCAGGCGGGCAAGAACTTCTCGACGATTCACGAACTGGACAGTCCGTCTCGCGCATCTCACTCGAGAACAGGGTAGGGGACGACCTCAATCGTTTCGTCGGCCGTGAGGCCAGATCGAGTGAGGACGAATCCGTCAGCTCTCGTGGCCCGAGTACTCGACGAGAGGACGCTTGGATCGAACGTCTCCTCGTAGACCTGTAGCGGCGACTCGACGTGTCCCAGCGGCAGAGCCTCCTTGCCGTCCAGCGTGACTGGAACGGCGTACTCGAATCCTTCCGGCCCCAGAGCGACGTCGTGCGTCAGCGTCGCCTTCTGTGACGGGAGGTCCGTCCGTCCTGTAAAGAAGGGTCGCATCACCAGCGTCGAGATTGTGTACGCGCCGAGTGGTTTACCCGGAATCGCAAACACAATCGTGTCGCCCAGGTCCGCCACTGCGATTGGTTTCCCCGGCCGGATCCGAACCCGGTGGAAGTGGACTTCGCCGAGGTCCTCCAGCGCGCGAATGACGTAGTCTTTGTGTCCGACGCTGGTACCGCCAGTGGTCAGGACTACATCGTACTCGTCGGCCAGGTTGGCGATGGTGTCTCTGACGCTATCGTAGTCGTCGGGGACGGTTCCTTCGTAGGTTGCCTCGTGTCCCCACGACCGGACGAGATTCGCGAGCATCGGCGAGTCAAGGTCTTGCTGTCGGTCCTCGTGAATCTCGGTCCCGGTTGCGAGAACACCCGCTCGAAACCGCTCAGTGACTGCAACTTCGTCGCGTCCAAGATCGCCGAGCAGGATAGCATCTTTGGCGGCGAGACGTTCGCCGGCGGCAAACAGTTGCTCACCAGCCTGAACGTTACTCCCGCGTTCGTATGTGTATGTGCCCGGTTCAAGTGACTGCCCCGTGAGTTGTCCGTCGCTGACTGTAGCTTCCTCGCGTTTGAGGACAGCGTTAGCCTCCGGAGGGAGGGCGGCACCAGTCGCAATTTCGATAGCCTCTCCCGGTCCGAGGGACGGTGGTTCGGTCTCGGGGAAAATCTCACTCTCTCGTATCGACAACGGGTAGTCGTCGGTCGCGTCGAACGCGTAGCCATCCATAGTCGCGTGATCATGTGCGGGTACGTCCTCACTTGCGACAATGGAGTTCGCCAGCGTTCGGCCACCGATGCGGTCGAGCGAGATTGTTTCGGTTTCCTGTCTCTCGAGCGCCGTCTCGCGGACGCGCTGGACAGTTTCAACGGCGGCATCTCGCCAGATCATGTCTTCGTGGTCGTGCCCCATTTACTGGATGGTGGTAGCGATAGGGCAAAAGAATTGCCGTCGGTCGGGGAGGTTTTATTTTCTTCCCACGCAATCGTCTCGTATGGCATACGACGCCGCAGCGACAGAGGATATCCCGCTCATCGATCTCTACGAAACGGAATTGCCCGCAGAACACGATATTCGAGACATCGATGACGCGCTGGATTTGGACCAGATGCGCGTCAAAATCTGGTATTTCGAACCCGGCGAGGAAATCCAGCCCCACGCCCACGCCAAACAGGAGGAACTGTACTACGTGCTAGAGGGGGAGTTCGAACTCACGCTCGGCGATCCAGACGAATCCGAGACAAAGACCATCAGCGAAGGATCGTTCTACGTTGCCGGACCAGAGACCGGTCACGGCCACCGATACGTCGGTGACGACCGGGGAGCGATACTGGCAATCGGTGCGCCACAGGCAGACGATCCAGGTCGGGACCCCCGAGAGTTCCAGACGGAATGACCGAGTACGAGCGTGCGGTAGAGTACGAAGCCGTCGTCCTCTACGATGCCGATTGTCCGTACTGCTCGGCGGCGACGAAAGCGCTTCGCCGAGTCGATTCCCTCGGAGCGGTCTCCTGGGATGAGCCCGCCGCACAGTCGTTTCTGGAGGCGCAGTTCGGCAAGACGCCCTTCGCCGTCATCCTGGTCGACGCATCCGAGGGAACGGTTTACGCCGGGAAAACAGCCGCGAGCGAACTCGCATCACGGGCGGGACTGCCAGAGTTGGTCAGCGACATCGTCGAAGACGAGTTCGACCGTATCGAAGCTGTCGTCGACAAGTTGGGCGGCCACGACGTCGATTCCGACGACTTCCACGGCGAGTTCGAACTCAGCGACGCAGGACGCGCCGCCTTCGACGACCTCGAATATATGGCCTGGACGCTTCCGGCACGTTAGGTCACGTCGAATCGCTCGGGATAGAAGAAGCTCGTCCCGGCAGCCACCGCGGCTTCCAGATCGGTCGGGTCGTCGCCGACGAAGGCGGCATCACCTGGAGACACATCCAGCAACTCCAGACAGTGTTCCAGTGGTTTCGGGTCGGGTTTCTGTTCAGGGACGGTCTCGCGAGCGACTACCGCGTCAACCGAATCAGCGACGCCGAATCGTACGAGTGCACGCTCGGCCGCCCGTTCCGCGTTGCGCGTACAGATGCCAACCGAACAGTCGAGTTGATCTACCACGTCAAGTAATGGAAGTTTCGTCGCCTTTTCGGCTCCGTCCAGTTCGTACTCGGCGACCGTTGCAGCAAACTCCTCGTAGCGGTTGTTCGTCCGGGCAACCTCGGAGAGGGACACATCCATGTCCTGGTGGAGCGGTTTGTCGAGGAACTCGCCGAGTAGTTCCGTAAGCTCGTCTTTCACGTCCTCCCACTCGACGGCTAGTTCCACGAGAGTGTGGTCGAGATCGAAGACGACGGCAGCGAACTCGTCGAGTGCCTCCGCGACAACTTCCGGTCCATCTGGCGACGCCAGTTCGTCCGTCGTCGAAACGGTGAGGGAATCGCCGTCAGCGATGGTGAAGAGCTGACGGAGTGCGACCGGGGCGATAATTTCAGTCTTGTCTGGGGGATAATTGTCTACGAGCGGGTTGATGATACCTGCCCGAACCCCGGCGACAGAACAGGGGCGCAATGTGACACCGCGGCAGTTGTCGAATCCAAGAGAAGAGTCCTCGACGACCCGTTCAGGAAGTCTATCGATACCGTCGACGCCGTGCAGGTTGAGCGTGCCAGGATACGGGTGAAACCCCAACTCTTCGACAACGATGTCGGCAACTAGCGGCATGAACTGCTCGGAGTGGTTCTTCCCACTCGCTACGCGTCCATCCATATCGACCGATTGCAACTCGATGCGCATAGAGATACTGATCGATCGGCAAGAGGCTCTGCTGATGGACGATTCGAAACCGAAGTCGAAGAGAAAGGCAGTAGGGGGATGTGGGACGACCTTCGATAAGTCTACAGCCTTTCGAATCGGAACTCGACACTGTGACTATTACCGACTGGGATGGCCCGTCACTCTTGAGGTTGATTACCTAGCTCGTGGGGGCCGGTAGCATGTACCTATTCAGGGTATATTATAGTTCTGGTTCGATCGAAGCTTACTCACCACCGTCGTCTCGCACCGACGAGGTCTCGCCCGTCGGACCAACCGAAAAGACGAACTCGTGTTCGGCCTCGGTCTCGAAGCGGCCGAGGATGTCACGCAACGGCTGGGCGTATCGCTGCAGGTCGCTCGCTCACTTCGTTTAGCTCCGCTGCCTGCTCCTCGGCGGCGGCGCTGACGTTGTCCGTCTCCAACTGGGTCTGCTCGCTGAGGTCTGCAATCTCGTTGATGTCGCCCGCGATATCCTGGATGCGATCAAGCTGTACGTCGATTTCGGCGTCGGGGTGCTGGTCCGCGAACTTCTCTATTTCGGCGACGATTCCGTCGATCGTCTCCGAGATCATCTGCAGGTGTTCTTTCTGGTCTTCGGCGTCGACAGCGATTTTCTGGATGGAGTCGGCGACCTGTTCGCTGGCTTTGTG
>JAZKTK010000103.1:0-10796 GCA_036625595.1 Haloarculaceae archaeon
GAGATAGGATACCTGACCGTCGGGCAATACTTTTTCGGACTCGCCGGCCCGAATCGAGATGTTATTACTGCACTCCTCGGAGCGGCAGCACCGCTGACAGAGTGCGTCGACGACAATCTACAGTTCCGATAGCAACCATCACACAGTCAGACGCTGTGTCGGAGTGCTGGACGCGCTCGTCTCAGTCACGGGCACGTTCGTCCGCGACACCCCGTAATGCCATGAGGGCGGAATCCGATATTTAAATACCACCCAGTACGACCACCTGGTAATGGAGCGCCGAGAGTCCTCGTTACGACAGGTGCCACAGCAACTACCGCGGTCGGCGGGTGGCTCTCGCCGGGAAGTACCGATGGCGGGAGCGACTCACTGGTCGTCGGGACGGACAGTTCCGTTGTCGACTCACCGTCCTCGTCGCCGTGATGCGCGATGGCACCGCTGAGCAAGTAGCCACACCGCGAGAACTCTACCACCGCCCCACATCCAGGTTCGTCGCCGAGTTCGTCGGCGACAACAACCTCTTCGATGGCCGGGCGCAAGCCGTCGCCGAGGAGGTGTCTGTGTCCGCCCCGAAGCGCTGGTCGTCCGACGGCGACTCGAACCGTCTCGGGGCGACCGTCGAGAGCGCGGAGTTTCTCGGTGAGACGACCCGCGTCACCCTCGACTGGGCAGGTCAAAAACTCCTCCTCCGGACACGGGACCCGCTAGACGGTGACGTTACCGTCGGGTTCGACCCCGCAGACGCACACGTCGTCGAACGGCACAGCAGATAGCGGTCTACGGCGAGTGGTCCTCGACCCACGAAACGAGGTCGTCGTTCGGGATGAACCCCTCGGCGCGCTCGGCGACTGGCTCGCCGTCGACGAAGAGAACGAACTTCGGGACGCTCTGGACACTAAAACGGTCGACCAACGGTGGGTCGTTGCGGGGATTGACGGTCGCGACCACGGCGTCGGTGGCTCGGGCGACGTTAGTCAAGATAGGTTCCATGCTCGCACAGATAGAACAGCCGTCGGTGTACAGTTCCAGGAGGACGACATCGTTGCTGGCAATCAGGTCGTCGACGGCCGCTTCATCCGCGAGCGACTGGGGCCGGTCAGCTTCGGTCGCTGTCATGGCCGCTAGTAGGTCCTGCAGACGTGTAAGCTCACGGTGAGACAACGATTGCCAACATCACCGGAAAGACGTAACACAGTGATAACACACATCCAGCCATGTTTATATTTTCACGAGCCCTATACTATTTGTACAATGACATTCAGATACGACCCCTTCGAACAGATGAACCGACTCTTCGAACAGACCCGACAGTCGGTGTGGGACGGCGTCGATACGAACGTCTCAGTCGAGCAGACCGACGAGGGGTACGTGGTCATGGCCGACCTCCCCGGCTTCGAGAAGGAGGATATCGGACTACAGTTCGACGACGGTGTCCTCACCATCGAGGGAGAAGTGGCAGTCGAGGAGACGGCCGGGCCAGCGACACACAGCCGTCGCCGGACGGTCCACGAGCGACTCTCGATTCCCGGGCCGGTACTGGTCGACGATATCACCGCCAGCTACCACAACGGCGTCCTCGAAGTCATGCTCCCGACCGAAGAAGACGCAGCCGACACCCACCGCATCGATATCGACTGAGCCGGTCAACAGCCATTTCTTACAATCCGGTTCCGCCGTCGATTCCCGCCCCCTGAGAGCGGAGGGCTATTATAAAAACGCCCCGAACAAACCGTCGTGCATGTACGAGCAAATACTGGTTCCGACCGACGGTAGTCAGGGAAGCGCCCACGTCGCACTGCAGGCAATCGACCTCGCCGAGCAGTACGGCGCAACAGTACACGTGTTGTACGTCCTCGACGACAGCGTCAGGACACTGCTGCCCGACATGGGTAGCAGCGGCGAATCACTCAAGGAGCGCGGCCAGGAGGCAATCGACCGGGTGACGAAGATGGCGTCAGTCCACGGTGTCGAGGCAACCGGAGAACTCCGAGAGGGCGACCCGGCCGACGAGATTCTGGCGTATGCCGACGAAATCGAGGCCGACGCAATCGTCGCGGGAACCCACGGCCGCTCGGGTATCGAGCGCCGACTCATCGGCAGCGTCGCCGAGCGGCTGGTCCGCCACGCGACCTGCCCCGTGATGACGGTTCGACTCCCTGAAACCGACGTGACCGTTGAGGATGCCGACCACGCCCGCGAACTCGTCGAAGACGCACTCGCGAACGAGGGCTACACCGCCGAGGTAACCGGGACCGAACGCCAGCTCAGCGTCTGGGTCGTCGACGCCGAAACCGACGACGAGTCACTGACCGTCTATCTCGACCCCGTGACCCAGCGGACCAGTATCGTCTCCCACCAGTAGATCGGAAACGCGCTCTCGTGGTGGATCGAAAATATACCTCATAGGTTTGGCAAGAGGCTTGTGCGCGTGTCGGCTCTATTAGAGGTGATGACAGGATGGACGGCAGCGCAGATGCCGGATTGTTCGGAGAAGACCGTCGTCGTCACGGGCGCAAACAGCGGGCTGGGATTCGAGGCGACCAAAGCGTTCGCGCGGAAGGGTGCGACGGTCGTGATGGCCTGTCGGAGTCTCGACCGGGGCGAGCGAGCGGCCCACGAAATTCGGGACAGCATCACCGAGCAAACCGGCGCGACGCTCAACGTTCGGCAGTGTGACCTCGCCTCGCTGGATTCAGTCGCGTCGTTCGCCGACGGCGTCCGCGAGGACTACGACGAACTCCACACCCTCTGTAACAACGCCGGTGTGATGGCCATTCCGCGGCGCGAAACCGAGGACGGCTTCGAGATGCAACTCGGTGTGAACCACCTCGGCCACTTCGCGCTGACAGCCCAGCTGCTGGAGATGGTCGTCCGAACCGACGGCGAGACGCGCATCGTCAGCCACTCCAGCGGTGCCCACACTGCAGGCGATATCGACTTCGACGATTTACACCGCGAAAACTCCTACAGCAAGTGGGAAGCCTACGGTCAGAGCAAACTGGCAAATCTCCTCTTTGCCTACGAGCTCCAGCGCAAACTCGACGACGCGGGGATTACGGATACGAAAAGCGTGGCCTGTCACCCTGGCTACGCCGACACCAATCTCCAGTACCGCGGACCCGAAGCGAGCGGGTCGACAATCAAATATGCGATGATGAAAGCGCTCAACACCGTCGCGGCCCAGCCCGCAGCGCAGGGAGCGCTCCCGTTGCTGTATGCCGCGACGGCGCCCGACGTAGCGGGCGGCGAATACTACGGTCCCGGTGGACTCATGAATATGCGCGGTGCGCCCGAACGCCAGGAATCGAACAGCGCGTCACGGGACGAGAAAACTGCCGAGCAACTCTGGGAAGTCTCCGAGGAATTGACCGGCGTTGACTACGCTATCGAGACACTGACACCGACGGCCTGATACTACCGGACGTAATTTCGTGAATATCTGAATCGTCAGTTCCGTTGTATCGACGGTTTTGTCGTGTCTCAGTGGGAATACGATTCAAATAGGTACGTCCGGCAGTATGAGTCCTCACCCGGTGTTTTTCATCCCGGCAGCGATGCCCTTGACCGTCAGGCGGAGGACCCGCTCTTCGGTCTCGGTCCGGTCGTCCATGCCGAGTAGCCGAACCTGCAGATAGTTCAGCGGGTCGACGTACGGATTGCGTCGTTCGAGACTCTCCTCCAGCCAGCCGCCTTCGAGAAGCGAGTCGCGGCCGGTTATCGCACAGACCAGCTCGGTCGCACGGTCGTACTCGGCCACGATAGGACCGAAGACCCGGTCCTGGAGGTCCTCGTCGGCGAGCGAGGCGTATTCGCTTGCAATCTCCATATCCGTCCGGGCGAGCGCGAGCGCGGCGTTGTCGAGTATCGTCTGGAAGAAGGGCCACTGCTCGTACATTTCCCGGAGCGTCGCCATATCACCGCCGTCGTCGAGATAGGCGTCGAGTCCCGCAGCCAGCGAGTACCAGCCGGTGACGACACACCGCGCCTGCGTCCAGGAGAACACCCACGGAATCGTCCGGAGGTCTCCGACGGTCCGCTCGCCGGTTCGAGACGCCGGCCGCGAGCCGAGATTGAGGTCTTCGATGACGGTAATCGGCGTAGCCTGCTCGAAGTAGGAGACAAAGCCCTCAGTGTCAAGCAGGTCGCGATACGCCGTTCTGGCGGCGTCGGCGGCCGTCTCCATCGCGTCGAGCCACTGCTGGTCGACCGACTCCGATGAGTGCTCGAGTGCGTTCGAACGCGCCCGCATCTGTGCGTTGAGCATCTGTTCGAGTTCACGCTCTGCGATGGTGGCGTTGGCGTACTTCTCTGAGATGGCTTCGCCCTGTTCGGTGAACTTCACCTCGCCGGTGATAGTTTCGCTCGGCAGCGCGAGCAACGCGTCGTTCATCGGCCCGCCGCCACGGGAAATCGACCCGCCGCGACCGTGGAACAACCGGAGTTCGACGCCGTAGTCGTCGGTGATGGACGCCAGGCGCTTCTGGTTGCGGTAGAGCGACCACTGTGCGGCGAGATAGCCGTTTTCCTTGTTCGAGTCGGAGTACCCCAGCATGATTTCCTGAACGCCGTCGCGCGCGTCCAGCGCCTGCGCGTACGCCTCGTTTTCGAACAGCGTCCCCATGATACGCCGCGCGCCCGAGAGCGCGTACTCGGTCTCCAGCAGCGGGACGATATCGAGTCCGGAGTGACCGGGCAGGTCGACGACGCCAACTTCCGAGGCCAGAAAGAGCACTTCGAGGACGTGACTCGGTTCCTCACACATGCTGATGCAGTAGGTGTCGATGGCATCGACGCCGTACTCGGCCTGCCACTCTGCCAGCGAGCGAAAGCGGTCGACGACCCGCGCCGCTATCTCGGAGAGGTCGTCGGTATCGGTGAGGTCGACGAATCCATCTCCGTCCAGGATTGCCTCGGTGAGCACGGCCACCCGTTCGTCCTCGTCCATCCCGGCGTAATCGAGTTGCTGTCGGGCCAGGAGTTCGTCGACGGTCGCGGTATGATTTTCCTGGTGGTCCCGCAGATCCAGACTGGCGAGGTTGAACCCGAAGGTGTCGACCTGGCGAACGAGTGGGTCGACGTGTGACTCGGCGATGCGCTCAGCGTCGTTGGCTCGCAGGTCCGCCGCGATGGCTTCGAGGTCCGTGCGCAGTTCGTCGACAGCCTCGTATCCGCCCGGCCGGAGGTCGCCGACGCGGTCGAGGCGCTCGCGAATCAGGTGCAGTTTCTGTCGGTACGGTTCGTCTCGGTTCCGCTCTGCTGCGTCCTCGGCCGCAGTCGGCAGTCGTTCACGGTCGGCCTCGAGTGATGCTGCGACACGGTCACCGAGGTCGATTCGCCCGCCGTCCTGGCTGAGAATTCCCAGGAGGTCCCCAATCTGCTCGCGATAGTTCTCGAGGACGACCCGGCGCTGTCGCTCCAGCGTCTGGGCAGTCACGTCGGGGGTCACGTAGGGGTTGCCGTCGCGGTCGCTCCCGGCCCACGAGCGAAATTCGAAGAGTTTCGGCACGTCGATGTCGTCGAACTCCTCGCCGAGCGCGTCTTCGAGTTCGTCGTACACCTCGCCGGTTACGTCGAACAGGACGTTCTCGAGATACCACTGGACGTTCAGCGCCTCGTCGGTCGGTTCGGGCTGGCGGTCGCGCAACTGTGCCGTCTGCCAGAGACTCGTCACCTCAGCGCGGAGGTCGCGTTTCACCTGACGAGCCTCCTTGTCGGTCAGGAGCTGTTGGTCTAACGTCTGGAGGTGGTCGGCAACGGACCGGAGTTTCGACTTGACGGTCTTTCGCCGTGCTTCGGTCGGATGGGCCGTAAACGTCGGCTGGATGAGCACGTCGTCGAGTATCTGCTGGGCGGTCTCGCTGTCGTGGTCAGCGAGTTCGATAGCGGCTTCCTCGAGTCCATCGTCGGGGAGCGTCGCCTGTGACTGCTCTCTGAGCGCGCGGACCCGCTCTCGCTCCTCGGCGAGGTTGATGAGTTCGAAAAACGTCGTAAACGCACGCGCGACGACGAGCATCTCGTCGTCGTCGGCCGCCGCCAGCGACGTCTCCAGCGGGTCGCGGCTGTCAATCTCCCCGTCCCGATAGTCGATTGCCGTCGTCCGCAGGAGTTCGACAGTCTCGAACGCCTCGTCGGTCGTCTGCTCGGAGATGACGTCGCCGACCATCGCGCCGAGTTCTCGTACGTCCTCATGAATATCCCTGCGATGTAGTCGCATGCCACAGCAGAGTTCGAGCACGATTGAAAAACCTTCGATTACTGACGACTATATCATTATTTACCCAGAGGTATGGGAAATAATAGTACGCGTTTGCAATCACGGATGATGAATGTTCAGAAAACCCGGGGTGACACGGTCCCGGTCGATGACGACCAACAGACCGTAGTTAGACGTGGTCTTTGGGGAGTAGTTCTGCACGGTCGCGCTCGGCCAACCAGTCACACAGCGAGACCAGTTGGTCGCTCGCGGCCTCGAACAGTTGCTCGCCCTTCTCGGCAGTGGCGTCGGTCTGGTCGCCCAGAACGCCGTTCTCGGTGTTGTCGATAGCGTCGTAGAACGTCCGGGCACCGTAGACGCGCATCGCGTCGTACTCGAACTCGGTCAGGCCGCCGTCGCGGGCTTCGGCCAGTCGGTCGTCGTGGACCAGGTCGCCCGCGATGTGTTGAATCATCGCCGTCTCCTTTGGCCCGCCGTGTGGGCCGTTCGTCTCGAAGAGGTCGTCGACCAGTTCGGGAATCGATTCGTCCCACATCCACTCGACGGCGTAGGCCGTCTCGGCTTCGTGGAGGCGACGCCCGACTTCACGGAGGTGTTCGATGTTCCCACCGTGGGCGTTGACGAAGACGATACGGTCGATGCCGTGGTACGCGAGATTCTCGGAGAAACTCTCGACGTAGTCTCGGAAGACCGGCGCGTCGACCCACATCGTCCCGTGAAACTGACGGTGGTGTGGGCTGACGCCCACGTTGATTGTCGGCGTACAGAGATAGCCGGTCCGCTCGGCAGCCTCGCGAGCGAGCGCCTGAGCAATCAGGTGGTCGGTCCCTTCTGGCAAGTGTGGGCCATGCTGTTCAGTGGACCCCAGCGGAACGAGTGCGAGTGACTCCTCCTCGAAATACGTCTGGAGGTCCGGCCACGCTTCGTCTGCAAGATACATCGAGTAAGCGGTAGGGCGTCGGCGGCAAAACGGTTGTCCACGACGCCCAGCAACAGACGGTCATGAGAGACACATGACCGCAGAAATGCCCGGCAAAAACCACAGAGCGAGCAGTCACAGGGGCCGACGTCGGACCGGTCAGCCTGTCTGTCGGGAGCGATAGCAACGGCATTGCTACTAATTTATCATCTCCGAGTGAGGAATGTGCGTCCGGACGTCGAATGTCACAGGCAGGACTGTTGCCGGCCAGCGAGTCCGTCGCGGGCCGCTACTCGCTCGACTCGGTAGTCATCCCGGTACTCGGGCGGGGATGGACCACAGACGAAAATCGACAGCCTCGACCGGGTCGGATTGGCACCGAAACGAGCCAAGTTACGGAGCGGGACGCAGGCGCTATTTTGCACCCCCATATATGCAGTAAAATGTATACCCAGGCCCTCTAAGCCCACTTCATACGGTGCACAGCCGCGAACGGCTTAAGAGCATCAATCCCTGAATACAGGTATGGAACAGACCGACCCAGCAGCCGACGGTATCTCCGCCACCACGCCCGAATACGAGACGGTCAACGTGGAGACGCTGGTGGTCGGAGCCGGGGCTGCCGGCGCTCGCGCGGCCATCGAGATGGTCGAGTCGGGCGTC
This sequence comes from Haloarculaceae archaeon, assembly GCA_036625595.1. Classification (GTDB taxonomy): domain Archaea; phylum Halobacteriota; class Halobacteria; order Halobacteriales; family Haloarculaceae; genus Salinibaculum. The sequence goes on from JAZKTK010000103.1 coordinate 7,797, forward strand.
GACCCCGAGGACGTACTCGTCATCGGCAAGCGCGGGCACGGTGACGCACACACCACCTGGGCGCGTGGCGGCGTCAACGGCGCGTTGGGAACACACGACGAGGAAGACGACTGGACGATTCACGCCGCGGACACCCTCAAAGAGGGTCACTTCCTCAACGACCCGCAGAAAGTAGAGACCGTAACCAGGCAGATGCCCGCCCGGTTGCGGGAACTCGACGACTGGGGAATGGAGTACAGTCGGACAGCGGACGGCGACATCGACCAGCGGTACTTCGGCGCGCAGTCGTTCCGGCGGACGGCCTTCGCCGGTGACCACACCGGCGAGTCCATGCTGAGGACGCTCATCGAGCGCGCCCAGTCGCTCTCGATTCCCTACCGCGAGAACGTCTTCGTGACGAAGTTGTTGGCAGACGACGACCGGTTGCTGGGCGCGGCCGGGTACGACATGGACACCGGCGAGTTCGTGCTGTTCGATGCCGACGTGGTCGCGCTCGCTGCCGGTGGCTACACCAGCCTCTTCCAGCGACACTCCTCCCGGGACGACGAAAACACCGGCGACGGTCCGGCGCTGGCATACCTCACCGGAGCCAGCCTCCAGGACATGGAGTTCGTGCAGTTCCACCCGACCGGGATGGTCGGCGACCGGTACGGCGAGGAGTGGGACGGCCGCCTCGTCACCGAAGCCGTTCGTGGCGAGGGTGGCCGACTCTACAACGCAGAAGGGGAACGGTTCATGGAGCGGTATTCTCCCGACCAGATGGAACTGGACGCTCGCGACGTGGTCGCCAGGGCTATCGACGAGGAAATCGAGGCCGGACGCGGCACGGACGCTGGCGGCGTCTATCTGGACATCTCCCACCGCGACCGGGATTTCATCCAGGAGCGCCTGCCGCGGATGTACGAACGCTTCGCCGATCTGGGCGTCGACATGGCCAAAGATCCCGTCGAAGTAGCGCCGACAGCCCACTATGGCATGGGTGGGGTCGTCGTCGACAGCGAGGGCGAAACAGGTATCGACGGGCTGTACGCTATCGGTGAGACGATGGTCGGCGTCCACGGCGCAAACCGTCTGGGCGGCAACTCGCTGGCCGAAACCGTCGCGTTCGGGCAAGTGACCGGCAAGGCCGTCGCCGAACGTCTGATCGCCGGAACCACAGCCGCTCGCGACAAGGGCGTCCTGCACGACCGCGCGCGCCAGCACTTCGCTACTCTCCGGATCCTCACCGGCCGGGACGGCGAGTACGACCCCGAGACGCTGCTGGACGAACTCCGCGACCTGCTCTGGGAAACCGCCGGTATCCGCCGGAACGACGACGATATCGCAGCAGGCCTAACCCGACTTGGCGAACTCCAGCAGAAGGCAAGCAACGTCGCGCTCGGCCAGCGGACCGGCCGTGCCTTCGAGTTCGCGCTGAATCTCGGCTTCGGGCTGGTCGTCGCCGAGAGCATTCTCCGAGGAGCGCGCGAGCGCACGGAGTCCCGCGGCGCACACTACCGGACGGACTATCCCGAGCGAGACGATGCCTGGCGGCAGAACATCGACGTACACAAGGACAGCGTCGGCGCGATGCGCCTCACCACCGAGCCAGTGGGAACACCGAGCAATGCCGTGCAGACGGCGCTAGACGCCGACTACGAACTCGACTACCACCAACTGGAGTAGTCACTCCGACGCGTGCGCTTCGAGTTCTGACAGTTCGACTCTGTCGAGGACTTCTTCAGCAGTCGCCGCCAGCACGACTGGCGGGGCCACATCGGCCGCCTTCGCTTCGAGCCAGCGGTCGATACAGAGACACCACCGGTCGCCCGCCGAGAGCCCGGGAAAGTCCAGTTCCGGGCGTGGCGTCACCAGGTCGTTACCCCGAGATTTGCTGTAGTCGAGAAACTCCTCGGTCATCACCGCACAGAGTTCGTGCCGACCGGCGTCCGCCGAGAGGTGGTGACAGCAGCCGTCCCGCAAGTAACCTGTCGTTGGGTCCTCGCTACAGGTCGCCAGCTCGGTCCCCAGCACGTTTCGCTCTACCTCTTCGCTCATGGCCGTTCGTTGGCCCTGAAACGGGTAATCAGTTGGGGAGAAAAGCGGCAGCCATCTTCGAGTGGGGGTAGCGTTACGTTATGAACACTTGTTATTTTATACCCGCATTGAGCAGTCGTTAGATGAATTCTCAGCAGAAATTTCAGCAGTAGATTGAAGTACGTCCAGAACTGAGGAAGTGTTAGACCCTCTCAAACATGGCACGACATCTCACGGCGCAGCAAGTAGACGAGGTCCCGCAGACGGCAACGGTCAGCGACTACGACGAACTCCTCGAAGACGAGCAGGCAGCAGTGCGCCGACTCGTCGACGGCGAATCGGTCACAGGGAGTACCAGTCTCGACAGCGATGTCGTCCGATTCACCGGCTATTATCGCATCGAACGTCGGGGCGCGCAGGCTTCAGACTGAGCGAGAGTTTACTGAACGACTCGTTTTGGCTTTCAAGAGCGACCAGCATAGCAGCCGCTGACTGGTGAGCGAGAGTCAGAAAACGAGACGATAACCGTCTATACGGAGTGTACCAGTGCGGACGATACGATGCGACCAGGGTTGCGGTCGTGCCGATTCATGATTATGCCGTGACGCGGAACGATTCTTTCTGGATGATTTCGGTGCTGTGGCAGTTCGGGCAGGCGTACTCAGTCAGCTTGGTTGTCTCGTCGTTGTAGTTCATTCGCGAACCGCACCGGGTACACTGTGTCATTTCACTTCTCTCTACAGCACGGGGATTATTAATCATTATGGTTTTCGCGGCGCTTGCGAAATTCGACTGTGAACGCACGAACGCCGGGAAAAGACGCGTTTCAAGCGGTAACTCGGTAGGCTGACTTCCAGACAATTTCAGTGTTGTGGCAGTTCGGACAGACGTACTCGGTCAGCTTCGTCGTCTCGTCGTTGTGGCTCATCCGCGAACCACACCGGGGACAGTGAGTCATACCCGAAAGTTCGATTCGCTAGTTAT
>JAZKTK010000104.1:0-10700 GCA_036625595.1 Haloarculaceae archaeon
GCCGGCCCCATCCGGGCGCTCGACTACGAGGCCAGCGTCGTTCCGGAGACTGCGATGGACGCACTCCTGGCTGATGAACCCGACGAGGCAGTCGAACTGGCAAACGAGGCTCGTAACCAGATTCGTGACGTCGACGAGAAGGTCCGTGAGGTCGACAAAGTGATTCACGAGTACGACCCGCAACTCGCGCAGGTCCTCGGGCTGGTCGCCGACTCGCTGTCGCGGACCGCTGACTACGGCGGTAACATTGCCGAAAGCGCGCTGCAGAAGGCTGCCCCGAGTCCCTGAGTCTCAGTCTCGGTCTGCTGTTTCTCCGACCGAATCGTCGGCTTCGTCTACCGTCTCGCCGTAGTGTCGAGCGATAACCGTCGCCGCTCCGTCAGGCGTCTTCCGGTAGACTCTGCCGCCGTCAGGTGTCCTGATGGCGTACGTATACGTTCCGCTATCCGGTTCGTACCACTTCTCGCGGTGCGCGGTCAGCAGTTCGGGTAGCTCCGCAGTGTCGGACGCTGTCGCTGCAGCATCCTCGGTCGTAGCAGTCGCTTCGTCGGCGGTGGCAGTCGCTTCGTCGGCGGTGGCAGTCGCTTCGTCGGCGGTGGTCGTCGGCTCTTCGTCAGCGCCGTTGTGTCCGGAGTCGATTCGCAATCCGGTGTCTGGAACCTCTGTGAGACCTGGGATGCCCACGCTTACTCCGTCACGTTCACTCGCCGCCGCTGCCTCCCGCATCAGCACGGCCTGCGTATCGATTGTCCGCTCGCCCGGTTCGGGGTGACGTTGTGCGTAGCTCCCGTCGCTGTCCATCTCCCAGACACGCCGGTTGTCCGCCAGCATCAAATCGAGGATGAATCGTAACTGCTCGCGGAGTGTGGGGTCCTCGACGGGCGTGACGGCTTCGACCCGCTTGTCGAGATTGCGCGTCATCCAGTCCGCAGAGCCGATGTAGTACTCCGGCTCTCCGCCGTTCTCGAAATAAAAGATGCGGGAGTGTTCGAGAAACCGCCCGACGATGCTGTAGACGTCGACGTTCTCGCTAATCCCTGCCAGACCGGGGCGGAGCCGACAGATGTCTCGGACGAAGAGGTCGATATCGACGCCTGCCCGCGAGGCCTCGTAGAGTTCGCGGACGATGTCCGGGTCTTCGAGTCCGTTGACCTTGACGACGATGCGCGCGGGTTCGCCGGCGCGAGCGTGTGTTGCTTCGCGGCGGATGAAGTGGGTGAACCGCTCGCGCATCGTCACCGGTGCGATGAGGAGTTTTCGGAACTCCTCGTCAAGCGCCGGGCCGGTAAAGGAGTTGAACACCTTGAGGAGGTCTCTGCCGATGTCGGGGTCGCTACTCAGCAGACCGAGGTCGACGTAGCCTTTCGCCGTCTTGGAGTGGTAGTTGCCGGTGCCGACGTGGGAGTACGTCTTGACGCCGTCCGCTTCCTCGCGGACCACGAGCGCCGTCTTCGTGTGGGTCTTTAGCCCGACGGTCCCGTACGCGACGTGAATCCCCTGCTCTTCGAGCGTTCGGACCCACTCCAGATTGTTCTGCTCGTCGAACCGCGCTTTCAACTCGACCATCACCGCCACCTGTTTGCCGTTTTTGGCGGCGTCGATGAGGGACTGAATAACCTGCGAGTCGCTGGCTGTCCGGTAGATTGCGGCTTTGATGGCTAGCACGTCCGGGTCGTGTGCCGCCTCGTCGAGGAATCGCTGTACAGTCTGGGTAAACGAGTGATACGGATGGTGCAGGAGGATGTCTCCGCGGTTTATCTCCTCGAAGACGCTGTGGTCGCCGTCAGCAGCCGCGCTGATTGTCCCGTCGTACTGCCCGTCGGTAGCGAGTCGGGGGTGCGGGACGGGCGTCCACGGGTCGACTTTCAGGTCGGGTCGGTCGAGGTCGGTCAGCGCCTCGAAGTCCTCGAGGTCCAGCGGCGGTCGCACCTCGAACACTTCCCGCCCGTCGAGGTCTAGCTGCTCGACGAGCGTCTGTCGGATGCGTTCCGGCGGGTCTCGTTCCAGCTCCAGGCGAACCACCGTCCCGAACCGGCGCTGTTCGAGCACCTCCTCTATCATGTCGATGAGGTCCTCTGCGACCTCCTCGTTGCGACGGACCTCGGCGTTGCGCGTCAACCGGAAGAGCGCTGTTCCGACGACGTCGACGCTCGGAAAGAGTAAATCCAGGTTCGCCCGGACCACGTCCTCGATGAGCACGTATCGGTCTTCGTCGCTCTCCTCGTCGACTGCAACGAGTCGCGGTCGGTTGGGCGGGATTTTCACCCGTGTGAATGTCGGCTCCTCCTCGTCGTGATGCCGTGTGAGAACGCCGAGTGAGAGGCTGAGGTTGGAAATAAAGGGAAACGGGTGGGCCGGGTCGAACGACAGCGGGGTCAGGGTCGGGAGCACGTCCTGCTCGAAGTAGGCCCGCATTTGCTCGCGCTCGGCAGCCGAGAGGTCCTCGTACTCCAGGATGTGAATCCCTTCGTCGGCGAGTGCCGGCCGAACCGTTTCGTGATAGCACTCGACCTGCTGTTCGAACATCGGCCTGGCTTCGTCGAGGACCTCTGCCCACTGTTCGTGGGGGGTGCGTCCATCGACAGTCCGCTCGGTGACACCGGCCGAAATCTGCTGTTTGAGTCCACCCACCCGTTTCATGATGAACTCATCCATGTTCCGGGTGAAGATAGCCAGAAACCGCACGCGCTCCAGCAGCGGAGTTCGGTCGTCCAGTGCTTCGTGCAACACGCGCTGCTGGAAGGCCAGTTCGCTGAGTTCCCGATTCAGATATAGCGACGGGTCGGTCAGTTCGGTGTCGTCTTCCGGCATCGTCATTCGGTGAGCGGCGCTACTGGACGGGGGTCGACAATCGAATCCGAACTGCGTTCCCTGTAGGTTTCAGCTGGGTCGACCGAGACGAACGTCTCGCTCTTCCAGTCATAAGCCGACAATTGTCCGCCGTAGACACAGCCGGTGTCCAGGCCGACGGCGGCGGGCGTCGCAAAGGCCTCCGAGAGGACGGTGTGTCCGAAAAAGACCTGAGGCTTCCGCGTGCGGTTCTCGAACCAGTAGGGCCGTTCGTACCCACTGCCGGTAAGGGAGCGCATCTCCAGAATGTCCGTGGCGTCGTGGTCTCCAACCGGCTTGCGGTGGTCCAGTCCACCGTGGACGACCAGCGCGTCGTCGAAGGAGATGGCGAGCGGAAGCGTCTCGATAAATTCGAGGTCGCCGTCGTCGAGCGCCGGGTCGGATTTACTGCCGTCGAGCAGTCCCTGTTCGTTGTTTCCGCGAACGGAGAGGAGGTTGTCGCGCTCGCGAACCAGCGACAGAACGCCCTTGCTGTCGGGTCCTTTTCGGACGAGGTCGCCGACACAGATAATCAGGTCGTCCGCATCGACAGCGAGTTCGTCGAGCAACCGTTCGAACGCATCGACACAGCCGTGAACGTCACCGACGATATAGATGTTGTCCCAGTTCCCGGGGTCGATTCGGTGGTGCTGTTGTGTGACCGATTCGGCGAATTCGACTGGCGAATCACGCTCTTGTTGTCCGTGTTGTCCCATCTACGAACTGGCACACTGCGGGGGCTGTATACGGTTTATATGAGCGTTTGGGTCCGATATTGAGTGATATATATCGGTCGGCGGAGGACCCCTGAGAATCCAACACACCGGTCTGGCACTTAGCGAGCCTTTTGACGGTTCCGGTGGGAGTATTCGATGGCGTGCCGATTCGAATCCACCTGTGAACACACGTCTGTCACGCACGTCCTGACGGCTTGTCACCGTCAGTCCATCCGGCGTTTTCTCGACCTGATTGCTTCACGTGCGGGTACGAAGAATTCAGTACTGGCTGTCGGCGCTCTGCAGGACACACGTCAGAAGAGTGCCAGCAGTGGGTTACTGCTCGAGAATGCTGGACACGAGCGGAAGTACCGCTCGCAGAAAACAGTTTACTCCTCGACGAGGACCGCGTTGACCTGACCGTCCTGTCCCGGCCGGGACGTGACGCGAGCGCGCCCTTCGCTGGTCTCGAGGATAGCGCCCTTCGTGATGATGTTCCGGCGGGCGTAGTTGGGGTTCGAGGGGTTCTCGGCGACGTTCTCGATGTCGGCGGCGACGGTTTCGCCGTCGATGGAGATGCTCGCCGTGTCGGTCGTAATCGCGCGGGTCTTGTCGGTGTTCCCGCGGGTGTCGACGGTTTTGAACTTCGGCTCGCCGACCTGCGTCTCGGTGAACTCTGAGCCGAGCTGGTGTTTCTTCTTGTTACTCGCCGGGCGTCGTCGGCCGCCGGTCCGCTTGCGCGTGGACGGTCCCTGGTACTTCATACCCGTCGAAAGTATCAGCGGCCACTTGAACCTCTCGATGCTCGTCGGCGCGGGACGACAGATTTAGGGGTCGCCCGCGCGCTGTCCCCGACGATGAGTCTCCGCCGGGCAGTCGCTGCGCCCTTTCGTCAGCGCGGCGTCGGCCGCATGAATGAAAGCGAATTCGTCGTCGCGCTCTCGCTGGACCGCGACTGGTTCTCCCCCGACCAGGCAAAGCGACTCGTCGACGTCGCCACCGGCGAGGGACTGCTCGACCGGGATGGCGACGACATCGTCGCCAGCTTCGACGTCGGAACCGTCGACGTCCCAGAGGATTTCGTCCCCGACGAGTCGGTCATCCAGGAGCGGTCGGTCTTCGAACAGGTACTCGAATCGGTCGTCGACACCGGCGTGAAAAAACAGGAGGCGGTCGCAGACATCAACCGTTTACAGTCGGAACTGGGAATCACAATCGAGGCCGCAGCAGTGCTGTACGCCCGCCGCCGGGGCGTCGATGTGGGCGGACTCGCCGCGAACGCACGGAGTGAACTCTAATGGTCGAGGATTCGATTACTGACCCGAAACGCGTTGCACAACTGCTCGCATCCGAACTCACTGGGCTGGCGACGCCGCCACTGGACCGTGTGACGGTCGTCGACGCCGACGAGTCGGCGACACCGAGCCCCGATGGCACCACTGCCTACGCAATCGCGTCCGACGAGCGCACCGTCGGGCGCGTCCTGCTGTACCCTGACAGCGCCGTCGTCGAACTCGACGACATCGCCATTGTCGGTTCAGACACCGACCACCTCACTGTCGAGACAGACGAGGATGGGACTCGACTTTCTCTTTTTTCAGGTGTTGCTGTCAAACGCGCGGTCGACGTACTGCGGGACGCGCTCCCGGACCACGGTCGAGAGCACTGAGATGGTCAGTCTCAGCGCCAGCCGACCTGCTGACTCAGGAATGCCCTGAGTTCGTCGGCCAACTGGTCGCGTTCGATGTAGCCGTCCGCTTCGGGCGCGCGCTCGAATCGGTCGCTCAGTACCTGCACGGCGAGCATACCGGCGTCTTTCGCGCCTCGGATGTCGGCATCGGGGTTGTCGCCGATGTACACCGACGCGCCTGCTGCGACGCCGAGTTCGCCAAGGACTGCTCCGAACGCTCGACCATCTGGTTTCCCGGCGGGCAAGGACCCAGTGACGACGACGCTGTCGAAGAGGTCGGTCCAGCCCAGCGCCTCCAGTTTCGCCTCTTGCGCTCGGATTGGCCCATCGGTCAACAGTCCGACTCGGTACTGGGTTCGGAGTTCTTCGACGAGTTCCGGGACGCCGGCAACGGGGACCAGTGCCTCGTTGACACCTTCCCGGTAGGCTTCGGCGGCCTCGACTGGGTCGCCCGTCGATAGCAACCCCTCGAAAATCGGTGTCCTCGTCTCCGTCGCCCGGTGTTTTCGGTGTTCAGCCAGATATTCAGACCGGTCGATATCACGCCCGTCGGCGGCCGCCGTCGCTTCGTCCAGTAGCGTCTGGCGGTCGCGGTCAGGGACTGCCAGTGTGTAATCGAGGTCGAAGACGACCGCGGCCAGTGTCATTGAACGCCAGTAGGTGAGCGACCGATTAGAGCCTGTCTGTTTCCACGCGTTTACTTCTACACGGATTTATATTAACAATTTGTAAGATATGGTAAGACACAACACGGAGTACCCTGAATGGGGGAGTGATGCAGACAGAGCGATTGTTGCCGGAAGAGATAGCCGACGAAGAGTCGGAGGAGGCGTTGCGAAAGCAGCGTGACTTCTACAAGCATCTCTTCGAGACGGTGTTCGAGCGGTTTCCGGACCCCGCCGGTGTCGTCGACGCAGACGGCGTCGTCACCGGGTGGAACGAGGGTCTGGCCGACCTGACTGGTGTGGCGGGTGACGATGCCTATGGGCGGCAGGCGTACGACGTGGTGGGGACGGAAGGTCAGGACGAGGTGCTTTCGGAAAAGGTGGCTCGGCTGGGGGAACCGATAGCAGAAGACGAACCCCGTGTCGGGGAGACTCCCGGTGGTGATATCTGGGCAGTCCAGGCGAAGGGATTCCCGCTCACGCACCCCGAGAGCGGGCGGACGATTGGCGCGTTCCAGATAAACACGGTGGTGACGGATATCGTCCAGCGAAACCGGAAGCTGTCGGACGTGAAAGACCGCATCACCGACGAGGTAGCGACGGCCACCGAGCGGCTTCACAGTTCGTTGACCGAAACGGCCGAGAACACGGAGGCAATCACGGAAGCGACGACCGAGCAGGCGCGCGATATCGACGATATCCGTGCCGAACTCACGGATGTCTCTCGGGAGGCCGAGGAAGTTGCCCAGCGAGCCCAGCTCATCGACGACCACTGCCGGGACATGCAGGAGGCAGTGCGCCGCTCGGAGGACGTCGTCGGAGCGGTCACCGACTCCATCGAAGAGGCCGCAGACGTGGGTACGAACGTCGAACAGCTGGCGTCCGACCTCGAACAGCAGGCTGCCGAAATTACGCAGGTCACCGAGACCATCGACGACATCGCAGCGCAGACGAATCTGCTGGCACTCAACGCCAATATCGAGGCCGCACGCGCGGGAATGGGTGGCAGTGGTGGCGGGTCAGACAACCACGGGTTCGAGGTTGTCGCCGACGAGGTCAAAGCCCTGGCCACGCAGTCCCAGGACGAGGTCGACAAGGTCCGGAAACGGGTCCAGGCGATTCAGGCGAACATCGAGGAGACCGTCGAGGGAATCACGCAACTGGAGGCAGAACTGGACGACGCGGTCGTCGACGCACACTCCCTGGAAGAGACCCAGAGTGACATCACCGGCCACGTTCGGAAAGTCACCGAGGAGATGACGGCCGTCGCCGAATCCGTCGAGAGTCAATCCGCGAAGATTCAAACCCTCCAGAGCGATGTCGAGACCTTCGCCGAGCGGACTGCCACGGTGTCGGACAACATCACGGAGATTGCCGAGGCAACCGCCGAACAGACCGAGACCGTCGCGGACCTCGATAGGACTGTGCAATCACTCGCCGCAGACCTCGAAGACCAGGAGCTGTGAACCGCGCCGGAAACGTCGAACCTTTATTTTCCAGTCGCGCCCAGGCTCTACAATGACCTTTTTCGACCGTCTGCGCGACCGCATCGAGGCCGTCGACAGCGTCGTCTCCGTCGGTCTCGACCCTGACCCCGGCCGACTGCCAGACGCCGTTGCCGACGCTGACCTCCCTCGCTGGGCGTTCAACCGGCGCATCATCGACGCCACCCACGAACACGCCGCCTGCTACAAACCGAACGCCGCCTTCTACGAGGACAGCGACGGCTGGCGCGCCCTCCGGGAGACCATCGCCTACGCTCACGGCAAGGACGTACCAGTTCTCCTCGATGCCAAGCGGGGCGACATCGGCAACACGGCCCGCCAGTACGCGAAGATTCTGGACGACAGTCACGGTCCAGCCGCCGACGCTATCACGGTCAACCCATATCTCGGTCGTGACTCACTGGACCCGTTTCTCGCCCAGGCAGAGAAGGGCGTGTTCGTCCTCTGTCGAACCTCCAACTCCGGAGGTGCTGACCTCCAGGATCTCGAACTCGACACCGGAGAACCCCTCTACGAGCGCGTCGCGGCGCTGGCCGACGTGTGGAACGAGCACGGCAACGTCGGCCTGGTCGTGGGCGCAACGGCACCGGACGAACTCGAAGAAGTCCGTGAGGTCGTCCCGGAGATCCCGTTCCTCGTCCCGGGCGTCGGGGCACAGGGCGGCGACGCGGAGGCTGCAGTCGAGTACGGCCTGGCCGAAACTGAACCCGGAACGACGCCAGTCGGCCTGGTCAACTCCTCGCGTGGTATCATCTTCGCCGGAGAAGACAGCGAGATGCGACGCGCCTCGGACGGTCGAGCGGCACAGCCGCGAGACGGCGAAATTCGGGGTGACGAAGCCGCGTACTTCGACGCCGCGGGCGCGTCCGCGAAGCGACTGAAACGGCGACTCAACGAGTACCGGTAATAACGGTTGCGGTGGATATCACATCGTTTGACCTATCTCTAGATTATAGGTAGGGAGAAACGAATCACAACGCGTCGACAGATGTCCTCCACCACTGTGGCTGACACAGACCAGTCAGCCAGTTCGCCAGTCTTTGGCGTCGTCACAGATGCACAGACGTACAAGAATATTCTCTACCTGTTTCTCCGATTTCCACTCGGCATCGCGTACTTCACGCTGCTGGTGACCGGAGTCGCACTCGGTATCGGGCTGGCGGTCGTTCTCGTCGGCTTTCTCATCTTCCCGCTGATTCTCGTCGGTGCAGTGTATGTCGGTGCGTTCGAGGCACTCCTCGCCAACCGGTTGCTCGGTTTCGATATCGACTACGAGCTGCCTGCCCCGGACGAGGAACCGCTGGTCGACTACCTGAAAGGTGTGCTTACCGACGTGCGGACCTACCTCATTGTCGTGTATCTCCTGGCGAGCTTTCCCGTCGGTATCTTCGTGTTTACGCTGCTGGCCATCGCAGTCTCCCTTTCGCTCGTCTCGATACTCGCACCGTTTCTCTACTGGCTGCCGTTCACGATGTACGAAATCGAAACTGTCGGTGGTGTCGGGACGATCGTCGTTGACACGCTCCCGGAGGCACTTGTTCTCAGTGTGGTCGGCTTCGTCATCGCGCTTGTCGCGTTGCACCTCTGTAACGTGCTCGCCCAGGGTCACGGACACGTGACTGCGGCAATTTCCACTCAGAACCGGTAAGTGTCGACGCCGTCGGGCATGTCCTCGCTGGTCGGGATGTGTTCGCGCTCGCCGCCGCTGACGTCGGCGGCACACTCGATACACAGCCCCAGTTCGTCGTCGTAGTGGCGACTGCAGACGAGTTTCCCACAGCGGTCACAGACACCGTCAACGTCCGCGGTGGTGCAGATTTCACAGGGACTCGAGACGCTCATGTCTACCAGTAGCATGCCCGCGGATTTCAACCCTCTGCCGGTTGCAGGCAGCGAGAGGCTTACAGTCGTCCCGACCAAACAGTGACTTGTGCAGCAGCGTCTGGTCACCGGTCTGGCAGCAGCATTCGCCCTGATGACGGCCATCCTCGGCGTCGCCGGAATTGTCTATAGTCCGGCGCTTTTGATTCTCGCAGTCGTCTTCGGCGCCGTCACGTACCTGTTGTACTATCAGGCGAGCGGTCGCATGCTCAACCGTATCTATCGGAGTGTCGAACGCAAGGCTGCGACCGGCGGGACCGAGCCCAACCGCGGTGGGTTCGGTGCCGGTCCACGGGAAGAGTGGACGCCACCTCGACAGGAACAACGCCGGCAAGCACGCCAACAGACAGCACGCGAACGCGTCCAGCAGGCACGACGGCGCGCCGGCGGCGGACAGCGTCGTCGGCGAGCAAACGGCGTCCAGCGACGGTCCGGGCCGAGCGTTCGGGAGGCAGCAGAGATACTCGGTGTCGGTCCCGATGCGGACGAGAGTGCGATAAAACAGGCGTACCGGTCACGAATCAAAGATGTCCACCCCGATGCTGACGACGGCGACGAAGAGGAGTTCAAGCGCGTCCAGGCCGCCTACGAGCGACTGACCGACTGAAACGCAAGCGGGAAATCCGGCGGGCCCAACACCGAGCGTATGGACACGCCGTCGGTTCCCGACGATGCACCGCCACTTGCCGTCGACATCGACGGAACGCTTACTAACGACCAGCGTGCGCTCGACCCGCGAGTCATTCCCGTTCTTCGGGCGTGGCCCGCCCCTGTCGTCGTTGCGACGGGAAAATCGATGCCGTATCCCGTTGCGCTCTGTGAGTTTCTTGGAATCGAACAGCTAGTGATTGCGGAGAACGGTGGCGTGGTCGTCGCTGGCCGGGACACCGTCCGAATCGAGGGTGACCGGGAGGCAGCGAATGCAGTCGCTGCAGCCTACCGCGATGCCGGGTACGGGCTCGGCTGGGGTGAGGCGGACCTAGTCAACCGCTGGCGAGAGACAGAACTGGCCGTGGCCCGCGAGATGCCGCTGGCACCACTGCAAGCAATCGCAGACGAGTACGGGCTCGACGTCGTCGACACCGGCTACGCGTATCACGTCAAATCGCCGTCGGTGGACAAGGGGCGGGGGCTGGATGTTGTCGCCGCGGAGTTGAATCTGAACGCCGGCGATTTCCTGGCCGTCGGCGATTCGGAGAACGACGTCTCGACTTTCGAGGTTGCTGGCCGCTCCGTCGCCGTCGCGAACGCGGACGACCGTGCGCTCGCTGCTGCTGACCACGTCACAGATGCGCGTTTTGCCGATGGATTTCTGGAAGCAGTCGAACGGTTCGCAGTTCCGTAGCTTCCTATTGAGCGGTCATAGAACCGCTCACACAACCCCAGGACTCATCGAGTAACTCGGTCAATACAG
>JAZKTK010000105.1:0-10418 GCA_036625595.1 Haloarculaceae archaeon
CGCCGCGTATAATCGTTGTGTCTTCGCCCTCCTCGACGACGAGATTCATGTGCTGGTCGTAGCCCGCGAGGGTACCGTCGTACACTTCGCCACCCTTCAGGTGGACTGTGACGCTCTCGCCAACCGATGCTTCCAGTACGTCGAGCGGCCGATTTCCGTTGTCACTCATACACCAACGGGGCGGTGTCGGGAGCATAAACGTACCGGCTCCAGACGCTCACAGCTCGCCATATTCGTGTCTCGTTTCCGAATTGTTCCATTTCGCGTGGGGCTTCGAGTTCTCGGTCAGCGAGATGGACTAATTACCCACTGTATGCGTCGAGCAGGTCCCACTCCTCTCGCATCAGTTCACGGACGCCGTGTGTCAGTATTCCCTCCCCTAACGACGTGGCGCGATAGTAGGAGTACAACCCGTCGCTGTCTGGCTCTGCTCGCTTTCGGTTCTCGACGAGTCCAACGTCAACGAGGGCGTCAAGGTGGTAGTGGAGGGTGTTGGATTCGATGTCCAGGGCGTTCCGGAGTTCTGTCGCACTCTGTGGGCCGTCCTCGACGAGACTATCGAGGACACGAAACCGAGTCTCGTTCCCGATTGCTCGTTGCATATCGAGATACTCTCCCAGTGACAGGATACTGTGTTCCGGGAGCAGCCCATCTCGCTCGGCCGCTCCAGAACCCGGACGTTCGGTCTCTCCCATGCGTTTCTATTTGCCGCCCCGCTGTTTAAGTGTTCGCTGACTCAGCAAATCTTGAAATTCCGGATATTTATATACTGTCGGCCAGAGAGACGCCGTATGCGCGAGCGCCTGCTCGACACGCTCGGTGACCTCGCCCACACGCGGTTTCTCGTCTACTTGATGGGACCGTACCAGACATTCGATATCGAATCAATCGTCGATGGAACAGATTCGCTCGACGCGGATTCGGTTCCGGAAAGCGTCGACTTCGGTCGATTGGTCGGAAGCGATGAGAATGTAGAACGTGACGAGGCGACGCTCGACCTCCTGCTGACTGTTCGAGACGAACTGCGAACAGATCCGGGTGTGAACGCGTTCCTCGCACTCGACGTCGACATACCGCTCGAGGAGATGGACGCTGCGACCCAGAGTATCGAATTCGCCGTTGCCAGTAACGCAGTTGTCTATATCGTACCGAAAGTGGGTGACAATCTCGGTGTCGGTATCGAGGCAGGCGCTGTGCTCGAAGCGCTGTTCCGCGAACGTGAAGACCGTGACGGCAACGCAAAAATTACTGACCATCACGAACGTGTCGTCTTCGTTCACGAGTCGGGCGTCCGGAGTGCGATGATTGCAGCCGTACAGGACAGGTGGGAGGCTCGCATCTACTCCTACGACGACCGGGACGACCTCGTTCGCCAACTCCGCCTGTTCGTCAGGGACATCGCTCGCCGTGAACAACTGGGCGACCTCGAACAGCTCGACGACTTCAGTGGATAAGCGCCCACCAATTCAGATATCGACCGAAAATTCCCACTCGCCTGCGGCCAGCGCAAAGCCAGCCAGTAGGTCCGCAGTCGCATCGAGGTCGTTCAGGTCCAGCACCTCGACGGGCGTGTGCATGTAGCGGTTGGGCACGCCGACGTTCAGTGATGGAATCCCGCCCCGCGACGTGTAGAAGGCGTCCGCGTCGGTGCCGGTTCTGCTCCCGGTCGCTTGCAACTGGACGTCGATGTCGGCGTCTTCGGCGGCCGCACGGACGGCGTCGACGACTTTCGGGTGGTTGGCACTGCCACGCGAGACGACCGGTCCCTCGCCGAGTTCGACGCCGGTGGACTTCTCTCCGGGCGTCCCCGGCGCATCGGTGGCGTGGGTCACGTCCGTCGCGACGATGGCGTCGGGGTCGAGGTCGAAGCCGACCATCTTCGCACCCTGGAGGCCGAGTTCTTCCTGGACTGTGGAGACGGCATAGACTGTCGCGTCGGCTCCTTCTTCTGCCGCGCGGCGCAGTCCCTCGGCGGCCGCCCAGATGCCGATACGGTTGTCGAGTCCGCGGGCAGCGATGCGGTCCTGTTCGAGTTCGGAAACTGTCTGGTCGAACGTGATTGGGTCGCCGCGCTCGACGAGTTCCTTGGCTTCTTCCTCGTCGGTGACGCCGATATCGACGTGCTGTTCTTCGATGTCTGCGATAGCGTCTTCCTCGGGGTCGCGGAGGTGGATGGCTGTCTGGCCGACGACGCCCGGGACAGGGCCACTGTCAGTGTGAATCCGGACGTGCTGGCCTTTCGAGATGGTCCGGTCCGAGCCGCCGATGGGCGTCATCCGGATGGCACCCGACTCCTCGATATCGCGAACCATGAACCCGATTTCGTCGCCGTGGCCCGCGAGCGCGACTTCGGTGTCTCCGCCCTCGACGACGGCGACTGCGTTGCCGTAGTCGTCGGTTCTGACTTCGTCGGCAAAGTCCTCGACGTAGTCGACCCACGCTTGCTGGCCAGTCGTTTCGAACCCTGACGGGCTGGCCGTCCCGAGCAACTCGTCCAGAAACGCACGTCGTTCTTGCTCCATACTTCTCTGTTGGTGGCCGCGGGCCTGAAAGCTCCGGTCTCCGGTGTCTCCGGTCGGAGTGTGCTGGCAGAACGGCTATATGTCCGGTGGTCGAACACGACTGTATGACCGAGTTCACGTTCCTCAAACTCCAGGTCGACGACGTATCGTTTTCTGCGAAGGCACCCTTTATTGGCAGCGACGAGAGCGATGGCGAAGACGGGGCCGAAGGCGACGAGGAAGACTCGGGCAGTGTCTTGCCGATTGTGCTCGGTCTCGTCTTCCTCATCGTCGTCGCGGTCGCCGCAAAGAAGCTTCTCGGCGGACGCGGTTCGGACCTGGATGCAGTCGATATCGACACCGAGTAATCGGATGCCAGGGGAAGACATTTGCCCAGGGACCACCTGAATCTGGCAATGAGTCTCTATCGTAGCGTCAGAGCAGTCACCGACGCCTCGGGTGACGGTCCGGTCGACTGGGACGCCGTCGGCGACGCCGCCAAGGCTGCCACAGACCCCGGCGATATCGACGTCTCGGCCGACGAACAGACCGCGTACGCCGCCGACGTGCGTGACGCCCGTGACCGCATCCGTCGCGTCACTGCACTGGATTTCGACCTACCCGAGACCGTCGAAATCCAGTCGCGCCACCACTGGATAGACGCCAACGTCGCCACCTTCGAGCGCGTGATGGCACCCATCGAGTCCCGCGCCGAGTTCATCCCCGGCTTCGCGCGTATGGTCAACACCGGGTCGATGGCGTTTGCACTCTCCTTTCTCTCGAACAACGTCCTCGGTCAGTACGACCCGCTCTTGCTGGCGGACGGCGACGACCACAAACTCTACTTCGTCCGGCCGAACATCCAGCGGGTCGCCGACTCCCTAAACGTGTCGTACCCCCGATTCCGCCGCTGGATTGCCTTCCACGAGGTGACCCACGCCGCGGAGTTCGGCGCTGCCCCGTGGCTGCCCGAACACCTCGAAACCACGATGCAAGAGGCCGTCGAGAAACTCACCAGAGGGTCTATCGACCGCACGCAACTGGGCGAACTCGACACCGCGATGACGACCGTCGAAGGGTACGCCGAACTGGTGATGGACGACGCCTTCGACGACGAGTACGAAGACCTCCGCCGAAAGTTGGACGAACGCCGCTCCGGCCGCGGGCCGCTCCAGCAGCTCATTCGACGAGTGCTCGGTCTGAACATGAAACGCCGACAGTACGAACGCGGGAAAGAGTTCTTCCAGGCAATCGTCGACGCCCGCGACATCGAGACGGCAGGGCTGGTCTGGGAATCGCCGGAGACGCTGCCGACCGACGACGAACTCGACGACCCGGCGGCGTGGCTGGCGCGGGTCGCCTGAAAGAGAACAGCGCAGCGGTCGACCGTCTCAGATGTGGTCGTGGTCCACGTCGGGCTCGCTCCCCGCTGAGGTCGTCGAGAGTTCCTGGACGCGGTCGGACAGTTCGAACACGGCACTTTCCTGTTTCTCTGCCTCGTGAACGATTTCCTCGGTCGTCGACGAGACGTCGTGGGCGCTCTCGCGCACGTCGTCGATAGTCGCCATGACCTCCTCGACAGTCGCGGCCTGCTCGTCGTTGGCGTCGGCAACCTCGTGGATGCCGTCGGCGGCCTCCTCGACTTTGTCCGAAATCGTCCAAAGGGAGTCGAGTGCGGTTCCGATCTCTTCTTCAGCGTCCTGAATCCGGTCGTGTGAGCGCTCGACTTCGTCGACGGTCTCGGTGGCCTGCCCCTGGATGGTCTCGATACGACTGGCGATTTCCTCGGTGTGTTCCTGGGTCTCGGTGGCAAGTTGCTTCACCTCGTCGGCGACGACAGCGAACCCGGAGCCGGCCTCGCCCGCTCGTGCGGCCTCGATGTTGGCGTTCAGCGCGAGCATGTTTGTCTGGTCTGCCACGTCCGAGATGACCTCGGCGACCTCGCCGATTTCGTCCATGTAGTCGTCGAGTTCTTCGACCGTCTCGACCAGTCGGTCGCTGATTTGCATGACTTCACCGGTCACGTCGCGGGCATCTTCACCCGCTTCGACGCCGCTGCCTGCCTCTTCGAGCGCGCGCTCTGCGGCGCTTGCGACTTCGTTCGAACTCGCGGCGACCTCTTCCATCGTCGCCGAGAAGTCTTCCATCTCGTTTGCGACGCTCTCCAGAGAGTCGTTCTGTTCGTCGACCTGTTCGTTGATTTCGTGAGCGCTGCTCGTCGCCCGTTTGATAGAGCGAGTCAGTTCGTCTGCCTTCTCGTCGACCTGCTCGACCAGTTGTTCGAAGCTCTCTGCCATCTCGTTGACGTCGGTCGTCAGTTCCAGCAGTTCGGGTTTGATGACGCCGTGGTCGTCCGCGTAGTCGGCGCGTGCCGCGAGGTTCCCGTCGCCAATCTGGTGGAGCGTGTCGGTGACTTCGGTGACGAGTTCGCCGACTTCTCGCTGGTGGAGGACTTCCTCACTGCGGTCTTCGACCAGTTCGAAGATGGCTTTCAGGTCGCCGTCGTCGTCGAAGAGGGGAACGGCGAGAAAGCCGATGTGGGTCTCGGAGCCGTCGTCAGCCTTGGTGACGCTGGTGTCCTCGTAGACGAGTTTGTCCGTGTACTCGCTGTACTCGTCGGTCACGTTCTCGATGCCCCAGTGGTCTTCGGCGTCGCGGGGATTCTCTGCGACCTTGTCGACGAGACTGTTGTGTCGACTCCCATCGGAGTACGTCGCTGCGGCGATGGTCTCGCGGTTGTCGCCCCCGAGGAACTCGCGATGGTCGTCGTCGAACCCGAGCAGGCGATTGATTCCGACGTTGTACTCGAGCAGCGTGTGTTCGTCGTCGATGAGGAATGTGGGATAGGGAATCGAGTCGAGCACCTCCTCCATCGTGGCTGTCTCACTGTACTCGTCATCTTCGAGAGCCACGACGGAGTCCGTATCAGCGAATTCGTCGACGCCGACTTGCATATCGACCATGGCCGTCCGAAACGACGCGAGCAGGTCGGCCTTCGCGTCTTGGGGGTCGCCGCCAGCCTCGACTGTCTCGAACGCGTCCTCGACGAGTCGTTCGAACGCCGGCATGTAACTGCCCACGTACGACGATGGGGGAACGTCTGCGGCCGCGTGTTCCCGGGCGGTCGATGCCACTCGGTTCGCTCGCTTCGGGGTCAGGTCACGTTCGAGAAGTTTCGAGAGGTTCCGGGCGTGTTTCGATGCGGTTCCGTTCGGTACTGGGACAGGGTACACAGTGGCGAAATCCGGAACTCTGAGTCCGAGCTCTGCGGAGCCGTCGGCGTCCCTGACAGCACTCTGTCGGTTCGCGTCACTGTCGAGCCCAACGATATCACGAGCACGAGACAGCCGTGACGCCCCGTCGATATCCGCGTCACCGACTGTCTCTCCGGTGTGCTCCTCACTGCCGTCGTCCTTGGCTGTCCCTCCCTGTGTGACCCCGGCCATGAGTAGTGATGTGATATCGTTAGACATGAGTGAACCCTTGCGACGTATCAGTCAGTACAGGATAGACAACCCTTGTGGGTAAACCTCACAGTTAATACGTACACCCTGTCCGGACGTTTCGATTCGGTTGGCTGTGGCGGAGACTGGGGGGCACTGGTGGCCTGGCAGCGACACCCCTTTCTGCGCCGTCCCGGAACGGAGTGGTATGGAGCCAAAGCGGGAACTGACGAGCGTCGACCTCGCGGCGCTGGCCGGTGAACTCGGCCGATACGAGGGAGCCGGCGTCGACAAGGCGTATCTCTACGAGGGCGGACTGGTCAGACTGAAGATGCGACACTACGAGCGGGGTCGGGTAGAACTGCTGATCGATGTCGGCGACACCAAACACGCTCGCATCGCTGACGTCGACAACGTGCCGCCGGCCCCCGAGCGACCGCCGAACTTCGCGATGATGCTGCGCAACCGACTCGCCGGGTCGGAACTGGCCGGCGTCGAACAGTTCGAGTTCGACCGCATCATTCAGTTCACATTCGAGCGCGAGGACGACAGCACCACCATCGTCGCGGAACTGTTCGGCGATGGTAACGTTGCTGTCCTCGACGGTGCCGGCGAAGTCGTCGACTGCCTCGATACGGTCCGTCTCAAATCCAGAACTGTCGCCCCAGGCGCAACCTACGAGTTTCCCGACGCCAGGTTCAATCCGCTCTCGGTCGATTTCGAGGGGTTCGTCGCACGGATGGACCAGTCCGACACCGACGTGGTTCGAACGCTCGCGACGCAACTCAACTTCGGCGGCCTCTGGGGGGAGGAACTGTGTACCCGGGCCGGTGTCTCGAAGACGATGGACATCGGCGAGGCCGACGAAGACGACTATCGGGCCATCTACGAAACGATTCAGACGCTCGCCGAGCAACTCAAGAGCGGGGACCTCGACTCTCGGGTCTACTACGAAACCGACGGCGACGACGCGACTGGCGAGGACGCAACTGACGACACATCGGGCCGTCGCGTCGACGTGACGCCGGTCCCGATGGAGGAACATGCCGACCTGCGGCCCGAGATATTCGACACGTTCACCGACGCACTGGACGACTACTTCACGCACTTCGAGGCCGACCACGCCGAAGAGGAGGCCGCCGAGGCAGGCGGCCGTGACAGGCCAGAGTTCGAGGCGGAAATCGAGAAGAAAAAACGCATCATCGAGCAACAGGAGGGGGCAATCGAAAACTTCGACGAGCAGGCCGAGGCCGAACGCGAGAAGGCGGAGGCGCTGTACGCCCACTACGACCTCGTCGATGAGGTGCTCTCGACGATTCGGTCGGCACGCGAGGACGGCGCATCGTGGGACGATATCGAGGAGCGCTTCGCGGAAGGGGCAGCGCAGGGTATCGCCGCCGCCGAAGCCGTCAAATCCCTCGACGGCAGTGAGGGGACCGTGACGATGCAGGTGGGCGACCACACCGCCACGCTGGTCGTCGCCGACGGCGTCGAAAAGAACGCGGACCGACTGTATACCGAGGCAAAGCGTATCGAGGAGAAAAAGGAGGGCGCGCAGGCAGCCATCGAGAACACTCGCGAGGAACTCGAAGCAGTCCGCGAACGCCGTGAACGATGGGACAGCGAAGATGCGGGCGAAGAGAGTGAGGGCGATGAGACGGAAGACGAAGACGAGGACATCGACTGGCTCTCCCGCTCGTCGATTCCGGTTCGGTCGGGCGAGAAGTGGTACGAGTCGTTCCGGTGGTTCCACACAAGCGACGGCTTCCTGGTCATCGGTGGGCGCAACGCAGACCAGAACGAGGACCTCGTCAAGAAGTATCTGGAACCCGGTGACCGCTTCTTCCACGCGCAGGCCCACGGTGGACCGGTCACCATCCTGAAGGCGACGGGTCCGAGCGAGTCTGCAGACGAGGACATCGACATTCCCGAGCAGTCAGAGCAGGAGGCCGCACAGTTTGCCGTCTCCTACTCGTCGGTCTGGAAGGACGGTCGATTCGCCGGTGACGCCTACGTGGTCGACCCGGACCAGGTCTCGAAGACCCCCGAGAGCGGCGAGTACCTGGAAAAAGGTGGCTTCGCCATCCGCGGAGACCGGACGTACTTCCGTGACGTGCCGGTCGGCGTCGCCGTCGGCATCACCTGCGAACCCGAGACGCGGGTCATCGGCGGACCGCCGGAGCCAATCGCTGCCCGTGCGGAGACGGCCATCACTGTCGAACCCGGGAAGTACGCACAGAACGACATCGCAAAACGACTCTACCGGGAGTTCCGTGACCGCTTTGCCGACGACACGTTCGTCCGGAAAGTGGCCAGTCCCGACCTGATTCAGGAGTTTCTGCCGCCGGGCGGCAGCCGAATGCGGGAGTAGCGCATATATGTCTCGGTATCTATGAATCGGTACGACCAATGTTTACGCGCCGTCGGCTCCTCGTCGTGGGCCTGCTGTTGCTAGCCGGGACGTATCTGCTAGCAGGTGGGCTCGGACTGCCGACGGCCAATCCGGCAGACGGTAACACACCGAGTCAGGACCAGCTCATCCAGCCCGTCGAGAACGGAAGCTACCTCTGGCCGTACACGTCCCGCGCGAAGACGACACGCGAGCGGACGCTCGCGACGAACATCATCATCGTCGGTGACGACGACCGCGTCAAGCGGACACTTACCCAGCAGACGGCACTCGACTGGCAGATTACGGAACCCGAGAACGAATCAACTGCCAATAGCACTAACGCGTCAGTGGCCAACGAAACCCTCGAAAACGCGTCGGTCGATGCGCCGACGCCAGAGAATACGACCAACGCGACGAATGTGTCGAACGCGACGAACGCGACCAACCCCCAGCCAGTGACGATACAGGGTGGGGGACTCGGCTGGCAGGACACACACGGCGCAAAGCGCTACTCGTACATCGACGCGCGACCAGCGGGTGGCGATGCCGGCTGGTTCAGAGAAGCCTACCAGATTCACGCCGGCGACTACTTTGGGAGTCGGTATCACATCCGTGCGTACACGACCCAGGAAACGGAGTGGACGGCGGTGCAGATTCACCGGGAGTACTTCGACTGGTTCCGATTACGACACACCGTCGTCGGTATCCAGCCCTCCCGGAATGCCCTGGAGTCGGACTTTCTGGATAAGCCATTCGTCCAGTCGGTGAGTCGTGAGTACTACGGCGTCAACCGGGGCTGGAACGACGGGTGGGTTACGGAAATTACGCTGCTCCCCGGTATGGCCGCGTTGCTCGTATTCGGTCTGTTCACCCGGACAACTCGGTACTCACTCCAGCAAGAGATGCGGCGGCTCGTCGGCTGGGCCTGGACCAACGTCCGTGGATTCGTCCTTGCAGGAGCGCTCGTCGCCCTGTATCTCAGTGTCCGGACCGCGGGCATCATCTTCGAATCGACACTCCCCGGGGTCGACCCGAAAGTCGTGTTCCCGATACTCTACCCTGCGCTCGCGGTCGGCTTACCGACGATTACGTTCGTCCTCTCTCAGCCGTTCGGTGCCACGTCGCGGTTCGCCCGACTCCAGCAGGTTGCCCGCCGACTCGGGTCACCCCTCGATCCGATGCCAGCCTTTGCGTTCGCGTTCGTCGGACTCACCGCGGCGTTCGTCCTCGATTTCGGCGGGCTGGGTATCTCCAGCATTCCAGTGCAACTCGTCTTGCACCGCGTGGGCCTGGCGTGTGGTCTCGGTCTCATCGCCGCTGGCTCTTCGCATATCGACGAACGAGGGGCGGGCCTGCTCGTTCTGGGGAGTATCGGCTGGGTGACGGGTCTGCTGATGCCGCTGGTCGGCTACGTCTGAAACTGTCTGCTACTCTTTTCAGGGCAAGTACCACCACGAGGCCGGGCCCCCGAGAAAAAGGTGAGCGGGCTCGAATTGGCGAACGAGTCCCAAGATGGTGGCCGAGAGTGGCCAGCTGTGAGTCCCCAGCATCCGGGTGACGGCGACGGCGTTACTGTCAACCCGGCGTTTGGAATTACGAGGGGAGGCAACCTGTCGCTGGTCCCAGCATATCGCGGGACTTTATAACTACTCGACCGGCCAGAGCGCTTTTGTGAGCGTCCATTCGATATGAGTCACGTGCGCACGGAACTGCGTACTGTGGCTGGCAATCCCGTCGTCGGCGGTGCGTGGATGCCGACCTGAATCGCTGTCTCTTCGTCACTCGACGAACTCTACGTCGGTGATTTCGAACCGTGCACCTCCGTCCACACTCTCGGTGATGGTAATTTCCCACCCGTGTGTCTCGACAACTCGCTCAACGATGTACAGCCCGAACCCGGTCCCGTCCTCTCCCGTCGAGTAGCCGCGACCGAACACCGCCTCCCGCTGGTCGGCTGGGATTCCGACCCCGTCGTCTGCGATGTAGAACCCGTCGTCCAGTTCACCCACGGTCACGGTCACGTCTTGTTCCCTGTGCTTGATGCTGTCATCGGACTGCGTCCGATTGCCTGTAGAGCCATGC
>JAZKTK010000012.1:0-39059 GCA_036625595.1 Haloarculaceae archaeon
ACACTACTGCGCTGATGGCTGGCTCCAGAGTACGGTCACGACCGGGGAAGACGAGTTCCTGCCGCGACCGCTGGCGGAGGAAATCGAGCGAAACGGGTTCGACTCGTAGCGACTGGCCCTCGGCCAACAGAGGTATTATGTCACACACATCCGTACTACCGCTGTGTCGACTGCCGTCCTCACCGCCACGGCAATCATTCTGGCGCTCGGAATCGCCGCACAGGTGCTCGCCAAGCGCCTCAAAATTCCGAGCGTGCTGTTTCTCATTCTCATCGGCGTGGGTCTCGGTCCGTCGGGGATAGGGTTCGTCACCGCAGACACCTTCGGGGCGGGGCTCTCGACCGTTGTCGGGCTAAGTGTGGCGATTATCGTCTTCGACGGTGCGTTTCAACTCCGTCGCGAGCAGCTCCGTCAGACACAAAAGGCCGTTATCGGACTGACGACTGTCGGGGCGCTGGCGATGCTCTTTGGAACCGCTCTCACTGTCCGGGTTTTCCTCGACACTGGCTGGGGATTGTCGCTGCTCGTCGGTTCGCTGCTCATCGCGACAGGACCGACCGTCATCACTCCCATTTTCGAGGTGATTACGGTCCGGGAGCATCTGAAGACGACGTTCGAAGCCGAGGGGATTTTCAACGACGTGACCGCTGCGATTCTCTCTATCGTCATCTTCGAGACAGTCGTCGTCGAATCGGCGCCGACAGATATTCCCTTTGGCTTCCTCCAGCGACTCGGTATCGGGGTACTGGTTGGCGTCGGCATCGCTGTCGCAATCTGGCTCTTTCTCACCCGGGTAAAGATTTCGGCCAGCGACGCTCCGCGAGTCGCCAGGCTGACCGTTCTGTCGGCTGTCATTCTTGCCTACGGTCTCTCAGAGGCGGTACTCGCAGAAACTGGCGTTGCAGCCGTCGCCGCTGCTGGGCTCGTACTCGGGAACGCGGAACTGGCCCACCGGGAGTCGATTCACCAGTTCAATCGGGACCTGACGCTCGTCGTCCTCGCTATCGTCTTCATCTCGCTTGCGGCGCTTATCGACTTCGACGCCCTGCTGGGACTCGGTGTGGGCGGGCTTGCGGTCGTCGCGGTCGTCACACTCGTCATCCGGCCGATTGTGGTGTTTCTCTCCGCACAGGACCCGCAGTTCACGCGGAACGAAACCCTGTTTCTCAGTCTCGTCGGACCCCGCGGCATCATCCCGGCGAGTATCGCGACGCTGTTTGCAATCGAACTCCAGGGTACCGGACAGTCGGGCGCGGCCCAGATTCTCGCTGGCACTGTCTTCCTGGTCATTTTCGTGACTATCGTCCTCCAGGCCGGTCTCGCCCGGCAGATTGCGACTGTCCTCGGTGTGATACCAATGCCAACCATCCTCATCGGCGGCGGCCGGGTCGGCCGCATGCTCGCCGAACGACTCCAGAATCGCGGCGAAAACGTCCTGCTCATCGACGCCGACCAGACGGTCGTCGACCAACTCCAGCGCGATGGCTTTGCCGCCCGACATGGTGACGGGACGGAGACGGAAGTCCTCCGGTCGGCGAACGCCGAGCGTGCAACGCGAGTCATCGCCGTGACGAGAGACGACAACACCAACTTGCTCGTCGCCCAACTGGCCCGGACGAAATTCGACGTCGACGACGTGTTTGCCCGCGTCAACGACCCGGAAAACGTCGAGACGTTCGAGACCCTCGACGTGACCGCTATCGACGCGACTCGGGCGACAGCGTGGTCTATCGACAACGAAATCGAGCGACCAGAACTTGCCCACTGGATGAATGCCCTCGGTGACGACCACGACGTTCAGCAGATTGAACTCACGGCCGACGACCTGGTTGGCCAGACGATTCGAGAGGTGAACGCCGAGATTCCAGCCGGCTGTATCGTCGCTGTCATCGGCCGGGACGGGGAAACACACGTTCCGTCGGCCGACGAGTCGCTACAGTACGGCGATACGGTCACGTTTCTGGGCCAGCAAAGCGCCGTCTCGGGCGCAGTTCGACGATTCCATCCACGAAACTGAGGGGATGGGGCTCGTCCTGGCGACGGTCGTTCACGGAAAGGAGTCTGCCTATTTATAATAACACTGTTAAAATAGAGAAAACATCAACTCCAGTATATCTGTGGGCCCCTTGTCGCATTCTGGTATCGTATCGCCGACGGAGCAGCTTTGAGGACTGTAATTGCTTCGAAGGTATCCGTCTTGGCGTTATTGTCGCCGGTCTATTCGTACCGAATTCTTTAGAAATATAATAAGAAATTTATTATACTTAATCTTATATTATACTTCGAGGCCAGGTCAGCTGATGGCTGGAACTCACCCGAGGTTGACGTTGATTGCTTTCGTCTGGGTGAACTCGTCGATGGCCTCGGCGGCGTTTTCCCGGCCGGTGCCGGACTGTTTGTAGCCGCCGAACGGCTGTCCCGCCGAAACGTCGTTGTAGTGGTTCACCCAGACGACGCCGGCTTCGAGCCGTCGGGCAGTTCGGAGCGCCTTGGTGATATCGTTGGCGATGACACCGGCGGCGAGTCCGTAGTCCACGTCGTTCGCCTGTTCGACAACTTCGTCTTCGTCACTCCAGGAGAACGTCTCCATGACCGGCCCGAATATCTCCTCCTGGACGGAGGGATGGTCGTGGTCGATATCGTCGATGACCGTCGGCTCGTAGAACGCGCCGCTTTCTAGCGCGTCGTCGTCGGGCATTCCCCCGCCAGTACGAATCGTCGCGCCGCTCTCGCGAGCCGCCTCGACGAACTCGTGGGTTCGTTCGACCTGCTCGTCGGAGACTTTCGGCCCCATATCAGTCGATTCGAGCAACGGGTCACCGACGGTCATGCCGGCGGCGGCCTCGGTGAACGCGTCGAGGAACTCCGCTTCGATGTCCTCGTGGACGAACAGGCGCGACCCGGCCGCACAACACTCGCCTTTGTTGAAGAAGATGGCCATCATCGCCGCTTCGACGGCCTCCCCGAGGTCGGCGTCGGGGTAGACGATGACCGGGCTCTTGCCGCCGAGTTCCAGCGTGGTCTTTTTGATATCTTCCGCCGAGTTGCGGATAATTTCTCTCCCAACGTCGGTCGACCCGGTAAAGGAAATCTTCGGCACGTCTTCGTGCGTCGAGAGGGGTTCGCCGGCGTCTTCGCCGTACCCTGTCACGACGTTGATAACGCCGTCGGGGACAACGTCGTCGACGAGTTCCATCAGCTTCAGGATAGACAGCGGCGTCTCCTCGGATGGTTTGAGCACGACTGTGTTGCCGGCCGCAATGGCGGGGCCGATTTTCCAGATGGCGATCAACAGGGGGAAGTTCCACGGGACGATGGCTCCGACGACCCCGTATGGCTCTTTGATGGTGAACACCTGCTTCTCCCGGTCGAAGAGGTCGTTCGTCTGTCGCGTCTCGCCGTTGACCGAGCGAGCAGCGGCAGCGTAGTAGGTAAGGTGGTCGACGACCAACCCCATATCTCCCATCGCTTCGGTAATCGTCTTCCCCGTATCGAGGACTTCGAGTGTTGCGAGCGTCTCCTGATTTTCTTCGACGGCGGCCGCAATCTCCGAGAGGACGCGCTGCCGTTCGCCGGGGGAGGCGCCCCCCCAGCCCTCGTCGAATGCCGACTGCGCTGCCTCGACGGCGCGGTCGATATCTGCTGCGTTACCGGCTGGTACCTCCCCAAGCGCCTCTCCCGTCGTCGGGTCGCGGGTTTCAATCGTTTCGTCGCTGTCTCCCGGAACGAACTCTCCGCCGATGTAATGAGACAGGTTCTCGGGAACTGCGTCAGATGCGGCTTCGCGGTGTCGCTGTTTGATCTCACTTTCCGTCTCTGCGGAACTGTCACTGGCTGTACTCATGGTGCTGACAGTGACAACATTTGCCACGACGCATTAAATAGTTAACTGAAACTGTATTATGCTTCACTGCTATTTTCTGCTGTATACTATACTCTCGCAAAATAACTAAACAAAGAGTGATAGAATAATATGCTACACTCTCTCTGCTATTGTCTCGGATACCTGGCTGGGCGTCCGTAGATGGGGAGTGTGCTGTCTGTCGGTTGGCACGTGATACTCGGCTCACTTGCTGTAGGTGTCCAGACAAATACTGCCACAGAACCCTTGGAGAACACTTATATCCGTTGCGAACGGCACTTGTGAACAACATAATACAATGCTCAACGGGAACGATTTCGAGTTCGACCTCTCGCCCCGAGATGTCGCTATTCTCAAAGCGAGAGTGAAATATCCCGAAAAACCAGTGAGTAAACTTCGAGATATCCTGGAAGAGGAGTTCGACATCTCATTGTCACACAACCGCGTCAACGAAATTCTCAACGAGATGCGTGCGGAGGACGTGTTCTCGATGCGGGCTATCCCGAATCGGAACATCTTCGAGTACTATCTCTTTCAGGTTGCCTTTCATTATTCGAATTTTGATGAAAACTGGGAACGGTGTTACAAAAAGCTCCTCGACGACCCCCACGTTATGCTGTTCTGTAGTGCCGATGACTATCACGAGTGGCAGTTCGTCGCGCAGTTTGCCTCGCCAGAACAGAGCGAGGAGTGGCGCCACGAGTTCGTCAAAGAGTACGGCGATTTCATCGCGCAGGTCGACAAAACGGCGTTCCCGACGGTCCACAAGTTCGAGACGGCTGCAGCCGTATTCGACGACCTGCTCCGTGACATGGGCGGTGAGGAGTATCTCGGGGAAGCCGACCAGCAAACTGGCGACCAGGAAGACACCGACCGAGTCTCCGTGAACCAGTGAAACGCTTATTTTCCTCGCTCTCGGACTGTGGGTAGAGACACCACGCCACACGTACAGCCCTGTCGTGACGGGTGATATATATGACAACAAACTCACAATCAGAACACGAGCAGACGAAAGCCCGCCACGCCGATCTCGCCGCTGCCTTACTGCCGGACGGGCCGCTCGAACACTTCATCGGTGGGGAGTGGCGTGTCGGGAGCGGTACCGACACGTTCCCCTCGATAAACCCGACGACAGGTGAGACGCTCGTCACTGTCTACGAAGGGACGAAAGACGATGTCGACCACGCTGTTGCTGCAGCCTGGGATGCCTACGAGAACCAGTGGTCCGAGAGCACGCCAGCGGAGCGACAGCAACTCCTCCAGGCGATGGCCGACCGACTCGAGGCACGGGCCGACGATTTTGCACACATCGAGGTACTCGACAACGGGAAGCCGATAACGGAGGCCCGACAGGACATCGAACTCGCTGTCGACCACCTCCGCTATTTCGCAGCAGCAGCCCGGAATCTCGGGGGCAAGACGGTCCCGCACGGCGACCTCCACATTCAGACGAGACGGGAGCCGTACGGCGTTGTCGGGCAGATTGTCCCCTGGAACTTCCCGCTGTTGCTCGCAGTCTGGAAACTCGCACCGGCACTCGCGGCCGGGAACGCTGTCGTCCTCAAGCCGGCCGAGCAGACGCCGGTGTCGCTGTTGACCTACGTGCGCGAACTCGAGGATATCCTCCCCGACGGCGTCGTCAACGTCGTCACTGGTTTCGGGCCAGAGACGGGGTCGCCGCTGGTCTCACACGACCGGATTCCGAAGGTCGCGTTCACCGGGTCGACAGAAGTGGGGCGCGGCGTGATGAAGGCCGCCGCCGATACGATTAGCGACGTGACGCTAGAACTCGGTGGTAAGAGCCCGCTAGTCATCGCGCCTGACGCCGACCCGGCAACTGCGGCCGACGTTGCCGTCGATGCGATGTTCTTCAATGGCGGCGAGTGCTGCAGTGCCGGGACCCGCCTGTTCGTCCACGAGTCGGTTGCCGACGAGTTCGTTCCCGCCTTTCTCGATGCGGTCCGCGAACTCAAGATGGGTGACCCGCTCGAGGAATCGACAGACCTGGGACCACAGGTCAGCCGTGCTGAAGTCGAGAAGACGCTCCATTACGTCAACCTCGCTCAGGAGTCCGACGCAACGATTCTCCAGGGCGGTGGCGTCGTCGAGGAGGGGCTGTTCGCAGAGGGTTGTTTCGTCGAGCCGACCGTCGTCACCGGCGTCGACGCCGACAGCCCAATCGTGACCCAGGAAATCTTTGGTCCCGTCGAGGTTATCCTCGAGTGGGATGACTACGACGGGATGATTGCACGCGCGAACGACGTGGACTACGGACTCGCCGCCGGCGTCGTCACTGACGACCTCTCCTTTGCACACAAAATCTCTCGTGACCTCAAAGCCGGGAATATCTGGGTGAACACGTTCAACCGACTCCCGCCCGGCCAGCCCTTCGGCGGCTACAAACAGTCCGGCATTGGCCGAGAGGGCGCGATGGAAACGCTCCGGGAGTACACCCAGACGAAGTCGATTACGATGGCGCTAGACGAGTGAATTAGTAGCCGCTAAGGTTGAACTCACCCATCTGGGTGTACGTCGTAATCCCCGAGGAGTGTGGCACTTCGTCGGTCCGTCCCTCCATCAGGAGCCAGAAGAGGACGTTCTCTCCCTGAATCGGCTCGTCGTCGACGTACTGTGCAGGGTGAT
Source organism: Haloarculaceae archaeon (assembly GCA_036625595.1). Classification (GTDB taxonomy): domain Archaea; phylum Halobacteriota; class Halobacteria; order Halobacteriales; family Haloarculaceae; genus Salinibaculum. The sequence goes on from JAZKTK010000012.1 coordinate 6,506, forward strand.
AGAAGCCAATCTCTGGTTGCGGGTTCTCGGGATTAGCACGGATTACCTCGCCAATCTCGTCGTCCTTCGGCCGGACGACGACGACTTCCTTCATGTCGTCGAGTGGCACGTCGATGGTCTCGGGACCGTCGGGATTCGTGAACCGAATCATCATCTCCTCGTCGGCATCGAGATAGAACTCGTTTTCGGGCGTCTGCCACTCGTTGCCGTCGAAGATCTGCGTTTCGACGCCGTCGGTCGTTCCGGGCGTGGGCTCGGTCAGCCAGTTCTCGAGGTAGTACTGCGCAGGCCCGTCGTTTTCCCGTTCGCGGTAGGTGTAGAACTCGGTCACGTAGCCCGGCCCCTGCCGCTGCCAGACGGGCATAAAGACGCCGTCCTCGTAGAACTGGTAGTTGATGTAGTAGTTGTACGGCGCAAAGCGGTGCCCGGAGTGGAAGTCCCGTGCGTTCGAGACGGCACCGGTGTGGTAGTGCGTACGAATGTTGAACCCGCCCGGTCGGCTTTGATTCGAGGGGTACTCGGTCTTGCCGAGGATACCCGGGCCGCCGAGGTCGAGACTGTGGATGTCCCAGTAGATGAGTTCGCCGCTGATGACCGGTTCGTTGTCGGGGAACATCCACTCCCGCGTGTTGCGACCGTTCCGCTCGGGCATGTCGTAGCAAGTGGAGGTACTGTAGGGGGCAGTGAGTGAGAAAACTGGCTTGCCGTTGAAGTTTGCACTCACCTCAGCACCGACCGTTCGGGGGCCCGACCAGTCGATACTCCAGCCATCCTGTTCGAACTGCTTGTCTGGCTCCTCGATGCGGTGATAGCCGTTGGGGGCCGTAATCTGTGGCCGTTGCATCATCGGTGGCTCCGGCACTTCGCCGAGTACCGACTCGCCTGGCGGGTTCGTCTCCCGAGCCATCTGCTGGATTGGATGTTCGGTGAAGTCGTTGACGATGTTGAGGTCGATGAGTTCGGCCTCTTCTCCGGTGACGTCCATGAACCCGCTCACCACCTTGAGTTCGCCCTCGTCCATCACGAAGTACGCGAGATTCGAGACTTCGCCGTGTGCGTAGTCGCCGTAGCTGGTGATGATTTCTGCGGCCTTGACCATCGGGTACCACTCCTTGCCTTCGAGATGTTGCCAGATCTCCTCGTTGTCCAGCATCTTCTCGTGGCGGGCCCGCTGGGTCTCGTTCCAGCCGCCTCTCGTCCACGTCACGTCGGTCGGGTCGTTGATTTTCAACGCGACGAGGTCGTCGGTACGCCGGTCGACGAGTCCGTAGGCGACCTGTCGGTCCGTCGCGGTGACCTCGAAGGTCCCCGAGTCGGGACCGCCTTCGACGGTCATCCCGGTGGTCCCCTGGACGCTGATGGCGTCGAGTCGGTTGGTCAGCGGGTCGTACGCCTCGAAGGACGCGACCCAGTCGCTGGCGACTTCGTTTACTCTGGGGTCGGCGACGAGCGCCTCGACGGCCTGCCGTTTCCGGTAGGACCACAGCTCCTGAAAGCCGAACTCACTCACGTCGCGAGGACCGATTCGCCGTGCAGACGTAATTCGTTCGCCGGGTTCCGGTGGATCCTCGGGCTCGTCGTCTGAATCGTCCGAGTCGTCCTGTCCAGGCGTTGGCGTCGTATTCGGGGTCGGCGTCGACGTTTCTGCTGGTGTGTCGTCGGTTCCGTTGTCCGACGTACTACACCCGGCGAGTGACGCGCCCGCTGCCATACTCATCGCCGCGATAAACCGCCTCCTGCTTGTACTCTTGAGTTGTTCACGAATGTTGTCGTCTGACATGGCCTACCACATTATGCTATCAGCTTCAACTTATATATTTGGGTGATGGTTAAATTGACAATGCCTCTGTAGTACGGCGAGTACCCATCGTAAAAACACTCTCACTGGCCCGTCTCAGACGACTAGGGCGGACAATCGAACCCGCCGTCCATCGATGAGTCGGTTTTGGCGAGGCTCCGTCCTCGTCTCCGCCCGCTACACCCCGTAAAATGGTCATTTAGCTGTCTCTTTTCAGGGCACAATACCTCATCATATAATACAATATGGTCCAATTCACGCACAGTATAACCCGAAATTCAAAAGTTATAATATGGTCGTCTCAGATGGGTGTACTGTCATCAATGGACAACCATCGGCGGCGCACCATTCTTCGAACTGCAGGTATCGCACTCACCGGTGCTCTCGCCGGCTGTAGCGGCGGCGAGAACACGGAGGACGAAACGACTGACGAGGAGCCACCGGGCGACGAAACCGAACAACCAACGGAGACGCCGACCACGACGCCCGACGACGATGCCCAGAGCCCGCCGTCAGTCGACGAATTTCTCGCGGAGACGAGCAACTACGAGTCTATCGAAGACAGGACCGGCACGGATTCCGTAGAGGTGCAGGTCGGCGCCGAAGCGAACGGCGCGAACTTCGGCTTTTCACCCCCCGCAATCCGCATCGACCAGGGAACGTCGGTCACGTGGGTCTGGACTGGGAAAGGCGGAATCCACAACGTCGCGGCGAGATACGGTGCCGATTTCCGGAGCGAACAGACGTCTGAGAGCGGCCATACCGTCACAGAATCGTTCGACGAGAGCGGGACCGTCCTGTACGTCTGTATTCCACACGAGGGTACCGGGATGAAAGGCGCAATCGTCGTCGAGTAGCCGAAGACAGGTCCGTTGTGAATCCTCGACTACCTGAACGCACTCGGCTGACAGCGGCCAGCCACACCCTGACCGGACGAATAAGTTTTTGTGCGACTGTGTGCACGTGACAGGTATGGACATCGACCTGCCGGGTGCCGACGAGAATCGACTGTTCGACACCCACGCCCACCAGCCGACAAGCGAATTCCTCCACGACGCGGGCGGCGAGATGATGCAAGACGCCGCCGACCGGTTCGGGACGACCCTCGACACCTGGGACTACGAGGAGATGCTCGAAGAGTACCACGATGTGGGCGTCGGCCGTGCTGTCCTCCTGGGCTGGGACGCCGAGACGAACACCGGCAACCCTCCTGTCCCGAACGACTACGTCGCGGAAGTGCGCGACGAGTACCCCGACTTCTTCGTTGGCTTTGGTAGCGTCGACCCGCTGAAAGACGACTGTGTCCAGGAAGCTATCCGCTGTGTCGAGGACCTCGGTCTCTCGGGATTCAAATTCCAGCAGATTGCTCAGGGGTTCGACCCCTCTGCCGACCGGCACGACCACCTCTGGAGCACTATCGAGGACCTCGGGGTCCCCGTCGTCTTCCACGGTGGCAACTCGACGCTTGGTGCCTGTAGCGCCGGTGGCCGCGGCCTCAAGGTCAAGTACGGTAATCCGATGCTCATCGACGACGTGGCCGCAGAACACCCAGACCTCCAGATACTCATCGCACACCCCGCCTACCCGTGGGAGAAAGAACAGCTCGCCATCTGCCAGCAGAAGGGCAACGTCTACATGGATCTCTCGGGGTGGATTCCCAAATACATCGACGAGCAGGTGCTTCAGTACGCGGGCTCGCTGCTCAAAGACAAGGTGATGTTCGGCACCGACTATCCGATGATAAGCCCCGAGACGTGGCTCACCTCCTTTGCCGAAGACACCGAGTTCGGTGAGGATGTCCAGCGGAAAATCCTCTACGAGAACGCCGAGGAATTTTTCGACCTCTAATCAGGAATCGAAATCCGGTTTGCGGCCGTTCAGAAACGCCTCGACTCCCTCGTCGTGCGCGTCGGTGTCGTAGGCCATCGACTGGAGACGGGCTTCCTGCTTGAGGCCGTCGCCCCAGGAGTGGCCGAGATTGTCGTGGATGGCTTCCTTTGCCAGCCCGATGTTCGCAGTCGGGCGATTCCGGAGCGTCTCGAGGAGTTCGTCGACGCGGTCGTCCAACTGCTCGTCCGGGACAGTCTCGTTGACGAGGTCGAGCTCGGCGGCCTCGCTGGCGTCGATGAGTTTCCCAGTGAAGGCCAGTTCTTTGGTCGTTCGCAACCCAATGAGGCGTGGCAGGATAGCCGTTGCACCCATGTCCGGCACGAGACCGACGTTGATGAACGACGCGCCAAACCGGGCAGAGTCGGCGGCGTACGCGAAATCCGACACTGCGGCCAGTGACATCCCGGCACCGACGGCGTCACCGTTGACTTTCGCGACGAGAGGGACCGGGGCTGAGAGTGCGTTTTCGGCGACGCGACCGAGTGTCGTCCGGACGCGTTCGTACGCTTCGGGCGTCGTCTCCTCGCGTTCGGCCATCGCTTCGATGTCGCCGCCCGCGCTGAACGACTCGCCATCGCCGGTGATGACGACAGCGTCGTGGTCGGCGGGGTCGAGGTCGGCGAGTGCGTCGGCCAGCTCGCGGGCGACGGCGGCGGTCATCGCGTTTCGAACGTCGGGACGGTCGAACGTAATCTCTCGAATAGTACCGTCGTCGATGCGCATGTGCGTACTCGCGTGTGCGAGTACTTTGTTCTAGTCATCGTCGTCGGACCGCTGACCGCTGGACTCGTCGGCGCTGGTCTGGAACAACTGCGAGAGCAGTGCGTGCTGGGCACGGTGGAGTCGTTCGATGAATGCGGATTTGCTGATGCCCATCGCGTCGGCGACCTCGTCGGCTGTCACCTCTCGTGGAACAGTAAAGTAGCCCATCGTGACGGCCTGGCGCAAACTCTCTTCCTGGGCGGGTGTGAGGTCCCACTGCTGTGCGATGGAGTCGTCCTCTTCGGACCGGAGCGCGTAGACGCGCTCCAGTTTGACGCCGACGGTCTCGCCGGCGGTCTCCATGACCGACCTGAGAATCTCGTGGCCGACGACCGCCCCTGTCAGGATGGCGTTCCCGTCCTGGTAGGTCAGCGACTCGACCATGAAGCCGGCGCTGATGAGTTCGTGAACGACACACTGGTGTAAGGACAGACAGCGGTAGCTATAGCGGCCATCGCTTGCCGACTGGTAGAGATAGCGGATGCGGTCGTCGGAATCCAGAAATTCGGTGAGTTCGTCGTTCGGCGCGGAACTGAACCGCAAGAGGACGTTCCCATCGTCGCGCAGGAGCGGTGGCGCCCCGTCGATGACGCCACTGGTCGCCCGACTCGCATCCGCCAGTGGGCAGTCGTCGCCCTCGATTCGAAACTCCGTCATCAGACACTCATCTATCATTACCCGAAGTATTACGGCCCGTTTTATATAAAACCCGTCTATGGGCTGCACAATTAGTAAGGGATACCACTCCTAACGTTGTGATGAACCATGAACATCGACGAAGTGAAAAACAGAGCAGGTCCACGCGAGTTCGCCCCGAAGGACGACCTCCCGGAGGAGTACCGGAAGGCCGCGACGCGAATGCTGGAGTTCCACGCCAACAGCGAGATTATGGGTGCGTACCTCGAACGCCCGTTCATCCGCCAGGCGCCCAGCCTCGAACGGAAGATGGCCTTCAGCGCGAAGACCCAGGACGAAATCGGGCACGGCCAGATGCTCTACCGGGCGGCCGAATCGCTGGGCATCAAGACGCGCGACGAGATGCTCGACGACCTCGCAGCGGGTAAAGGGAAGTTCCTCAACTGCTTCCACTACCCGATGGAAAGTTGGGTCGAGACACCGATGATCGCGTTCTTCGTCGACGGTGCCGCGATGCGTCGCCAGGCGACGCTGAAGAAGTCCAGCTGGGAACCGTACGCCCACGCGATGGACAAAATCTGCTTCGAGGAAGGGTTCCACGTCAAGCACGGCGAGGACATCCTCCGTGAGCTGATGAACGGGTCGAAGAAGGAACAGCAGATGACTCAGGAGGCCTTCGAGAAGTGGTGGCCGCGCATCCTGCAGTTCTTCGGTCCCACCGACGACAAGTCGTCACACCACGACTTCGCCGCCGACGTCGGCCTGAAGGTCATGACCAACGACCAGCTCCGGAACGCGTTCCTCAACACCTACATGCCCAAGGCCGAGAAGTACGGCCTGGAGATTCCCGACAAGCCGCGCATCCGGGAGAACGACGACGGCACCTACGAGGTCGTCGAGGATGACCTCGACTGGGACGAGTTCTTCACCATCGCGAAGAACGATTACGAGCCCGGTGTCGGTCAGATCGAAGGCCGCAAGCACGCACAGGACGCTGTCGAGTGGGTCCGTAACGCACTCGACGAGCAGGAAGCACTCGTTGCGAGTTCGCAGTCCCCACAGGCGGCTGACTAATCATGATCTGGGAAGTATTCCGACAGCAGAACGCGGGTGGATATCACACCCACTGTGGTAACGTTCACGCACCCGACCGAGAAATGGCGCTGCTGTTCGCGGAGATTCAGCACGGCCGGCGCAAGCCGACCAACAGCCTCTGGGTCGCCCCGCAGGACGAAATCGGCGAAGTCGACACCGAAGACGCGAAGTTCGGTGGCACGACCAACAAGTCCTACCGGTTCGCCCGCACGTACAACGTCGAACCGGCCGCAGAAGAAGTCGAAGCCTCCGAGAAGGAACTGACAGAGGCCGAGGAACAGCGAGGTGAGGCATAATGGCGACCACGGAGGACGTCAGCCTCGACAGCCCCGACGACCTCGACGACGAGCAGCGCGAAGCGGTGAAGGACCTGCTCCTTCGACTGGCTGACGACGAACTCGTCCTCGCGGAGCGCTACACCGAGTGGCAGGTCCGCGCACCGACGCTGGAGTCGGACATCTCGCTGGCCAATATCGCACAGGACGAACTGGGCCACGCCCGCCTGTGGTACAACGTCATCGAAACCTTTGGCTACGACGAGACCGACCTCATCTGGGAGCGCGACGCGGCGGACTTCCGTCACAGCACCCTGGTCGAACTCCCCTTCGAGGAGGGCGACTGGGCCGATGCCGTCGTCCGGAGCTACCTCTACGACGTGGCCGAGGACATCCAGCTCCGCGCACTGGAGGACTCGACGTACGCACCAATCCGGGACCGTGTCGGCAAGGTCCTCGGCGAGGAGGACTACCACCTCGAGTTCGCCGAGAGCTGGATGGAGCACCTCGCGGCCGACGACGAGGCCCGCGAGAAACTCCAGGACGCCCTCGACCGGCTGTACCCCTACGCGCTGACGCTGTTCGAGCCCAGCGACGAGGACATCGAGGAGACCATCATGGAACTCGGCCTCCGTGACGAGGAACTCGTTGGCCTCCGCGACGAGTGGTACGACCGTGTGAGTTCCTATCTGGAATCCATCGGGCTCGAGGTTCCCGGACTGGACCTGCCCGAACAGTACGACATCCACGTTTCGCCTGACCAGCTCCCGGAGCACGTCGGTCGTGACGGCAACCACACCGATGACTGGGAAGCACTGCTCGATGAGATGACGAATACCTACGAGGAACTCGGTCGCGACTACGCCACCCGAATCATGGACGACGATGAGTAGCGAATACGAGCGACCAGAGCGAGACGACGACGCCATGGCGTGTGGCTACACCAGCTACGACAGCGACGACGATGTCGAGTACGCCGAGAAGGAGTCCGTCGACAATGAGGTTCCGGCCACCGGCACCGGTGCCGAAGGCGTCGAACGACGCGTCTGGGAGGCGCTGTACAAGGTCGAGGACCCCGAGATGCCCATCTCCATCGTGGACCTAGGACTCATCTACGGCGTCGACGTCGATGACGACGGCACCGCGAACGTCGACATGACGTTGACCTACACCGGCTGTCCGGCCCGTGAGATGCTCCTCAACGAGGTCAAGCAGTCCGTGTCTGCCGTCGACGGCGTCGAGACGGCCGAAATCACGCTCGTCTGGTCGCCCGGCTGGACCGTCGAGATGGTCACCGAACAGGGCAAAAAATCACTCCGTGAATTCGGACTGAGTGTCTAACCATGCGAAATCTAGATCCAAGCGTCGATACGTCCGGGAAGTTCGAAGCAGTCGAGTGCCCGTACTGTGGCTCGACTGAGACAGAGCGGGACCACCCGAAAGGGCCGTCGCTGTGTCGCTCGATGCACTACTGCAACGAGTGCGAGCAGCCCTTCGAGCGGTTCTCGTAACCCGGCCTCGCTCTTCGTCTGTCCCATCCCCGCCGATTCAAAAATTTGACAGTGGGTTGTATGTTCATACTACTTTCAGTGGCTACTAGAGCTGTCGGTCTCGTCGTCGTGAGCGGGCCGTGTCGCCAGGTGTGAATCCGACGTGACGTCGGTACTGGCGCTGGGTGGGCTATCGAACGTGACCCTGATGACCGTTCCCCGTGGCGTTCTGTCCGTGATGGCAATCTTGCCACCGGACTGTCGGACAATCCAGTAGACGAGCCAGAGTCCGAAGCCACTCCCGTGGTAGAGCTGGTCGATATCGCGGGTTTCGCTGAGTATCTCCCGCTCCATCTTCGAGATGCCAGGGCCATCGTCGGCGACGCACAGTTCGACCGACTCCCCCTCGACGGTGAGACACACCGACACGTTCGGGGTGGGCTGGTCGTTGTGTTCGATGGCGTTTGTCAACAGCTCTTCGACGGCAGTGTGTAGCTCTGGGACCGCTGAAACGTACACCTCCTCCGGCAAGTCGAGCGTGATTCGTGCCTCGGGGAACGAGTCGCGAACGTTTCTGGTCGCACGGCGGACGACCTCGCCACTCTCGGTCGGCCGGGTCTGTGACGGATGAGAGAGGAATTTGATAATCTCTCGGCCTTTCTGTGTCGTCTCCAGCAGATCATCGACGCTGTCGAGGATTGTCTCGACGTGGCTGTCAGGGTCGCCGGATTGCTGTGTGCGAATCAGGCTCCCATGGGCCTGGACCACATTGAGCTTGTTCCGGAGGTTGTGTCGGAGGACTCTATCGAGTGTGTCGACCAGTTGTTCGCGTTCGACGCGCTCGCTGATATCCGTCTGAATACCGACGAACCCTTCGACAGTGCCGTCTGTCGCAATTATCGGCGCTACGGTCTCGTGAGAATGGTAGCGGTCACCGGTGGCACGCTGGTTGAGTAGGTCTCCTTCCCAGACATCGCCGCCGGTAATCGTCTCCCACATCTCCTTGTGAATCGAATCGGGTATCTCCTCGGAAAAGTACAGTTGCGGCGTTCGTCCGAGTGCCTCGTCACGGCTGTAGCCGGTAATCTCCTCGAAGGCAGGGTTGACGTAGGTAATCGTCCCGTCGGTCTCCGTGAGAACAATTGCGTGTGGGGCCGTCTCGATTGCGCGACGGAACCGGCGCAGTTCGTCTTCGCGGCGCTTTCGCTCGGTGACGTCTCGGTAGGAGGCCATCACTGCCTGTTCACCGCCGTACTGGATTGGGGCGACGTTAATCTCGACGATGAGTGCGTCACCGGTTTTCGTCCGGAGCGAGAGTTCGTACCGCTTTGGCGGCGACTCGCCGCGCAGCCGGCGTTCGTGGCGCTCTTCGACGAGAGTTCGGTCCTCAGGTGCGATAGGCTTGAGAAACGACTCCCCGATGAGTTCTGTTTTCTCGTAGCCGACCATCTCCGCAAACCGGTTGTTGACGAAGACGTTCGTGCCGTTCTGTGTGATTGTGACGCCATCCCTGTTTTGCTCGACGAGTGCCCGGTACCGCTGGTACGTTTCCCCGACGCGCTCCCCGATTGTCTCCTCACCACGGAACACGACGAGCGCCCCACCGAACTGGCCGTCCTGAACGACGGGCGTCACCTGTGCCTCCTGCAGTGCCTGCTGGGACACGTCCGTCCTGCCAGCAGTCGTCATCACCTCGATGCGTTCGTAGTTGACAGTTCCCTCTATGACCCCCTCGATTGCCGTGTGTAATTCTGCGATACCGTCGACGAGGAACTGACTGCCGGTCGTGTACTCGCTCCCGAGGAGTTCCTGTCGCGAGTAATCAGTCGCTGTGACAAACGTATCCGTGACGTATACAATTGTCCGCTCTGTCCCGACGACGAACGCGGCGTCCGATGCGTCTGTCACGATGGTCTCGTCGTCGAACACCAACCCTTCATCCGATGTCATTCAGCGGTCACGTTTTCGAAACCATATTCGTCGCAGCGCTTGAACGATTCGACGGCAGCGGCCGATACCTCCTGAAACAGCCCTTCAGGCGAACGACGGCGGAGCGAACACCCACCGGCAACCCGCCACGGCGGTCAGGGAGTGCGCTCAGTTCAGATTGACGTGCACGTTCTTGACTTCGGTGTACGTCTGGATGGCTTCTTCACCCTGCGCACGGCCGTGGCCGCTCTGCTTGGTTCCGCCGAAGGGGGTCTGTGGCCAGGTGTTGGGCGTCTCGTTGACCATGACCATCCCGTATTCGAGCTGGTCTGCGAACGTGTGCGCACGGGAGAGGTCGTTGGTCCAGACACAGGACGTCAGACCGAAGGGCGAGTCGTTGGCGACTTCGATGGCCTCCTCCTCGTCGCTGACCTCGATAACCGACAGCACCGGTCCGAAGATTTCCTCCTGGGCGATGGTCATATCGTTGTCCACATCCGCGAAGACGGTCGGTTCGACGAAGTGGCCGGTGTCCTTGTCGTCGGGTACACCACCGCCAGCGGCGACGGTTGCACCCTCCTCTTTGCCGGTCTCGATGTAGTCGAGAATCTCCGCTTGCTGGTTCTCGTTGACGACAGGACCCATCTGTCCGTCGTCGTCGATACCGCCGCCAAGTGGGATATTCTCGGCGATGTCGGCCATCTTCTCGACCATCTCGTCGTAGACGTCCTCGTGGACGACCAGTCGGGAGTTGGCCCAGCACATCTGCCCGGCGTTCATGAAGATGCCGTACTGGACGCCACGTGCGGCCGCGTCGAGGTCGGCGTCCGGGAAGACAACTGCGGGGCCTTTTCCGCCCAGTTCCAGCGTCACGTCCGCGACTGCGTCGGCGGCATCGCGCTGAATCGTCTTGCCGACGCCAGTGCTTCCGGTGAACGTGACGTGGTCGACGTCCTCGTGACTGGAGAGTGCACTCCCGGCTCCCGACCCCGAACCCGGGATAACGTTGACGACGCCGTCGGGGAGACCGGCCTGTTCGGCCGCCTTGGCGTAGTACAGCGCCGAGAGCGGTGTCACGCTGGACGGTTTGAGCACGACGCTGTTCCCGGTCGCGAGTGCCGGCGCGACGCTCCGACCGGCGAGCTGGAACGGGTAGTTCCACGGGGAGATGTGTGCGGTGACACCGACGGGGTCACGCTTCGTGTAGTTGAGACGACCGTCTTCGACCGGAATCTGCTCGCCCTCTACCTTCTCGGTCCACCCGGCGTAGTACCGGAACGTGTCGATGACCATGTCGATTTCCATCCCTGCCTCGAACGGCGTCTTGCCGTTGTCGTGGGATTCGACCATCGATATCTCGTCTTTCATCTCCTCGATGGCGTCGGCCATCGCGTGCATCTTTTCGCGGCGCTGTTCGGGGCTCATCGACTCCCACTCAGCACCGTTTGCGACGGCCGCAGACGCCGCCTCGACTGCGTCGTCGACGTCTGTCTCGTCTGCCTTCTGAACCGTCGCGTAGGTGTCTTCGGTCGCGGGGTCTTCGGTGTCGATTGTTTCACCGCTCGATGCTTCGCGCCACTCTCCGCCGATATACAGGTCTGTGGGGCCGGAGTATTCCATGCAGACAGAACAATGGTGGCCGGCGTCTTAACGATTTATATCGGTCTACCGGGAAATGGGGCGGTCCCGCGACGCGGTCTTCAGGGCTCTTCGTTCGAGTGAATCGTGAGGTCAGAGCGAGGATAGGCGACACACAGCAGTCCGTACCCTTGCTGTTTTTCCCACTGGGTGAGCACGCGCTCTTCGCTCTGGTCGATGTCGCCTTCCACTTTCGCACTGCAGGAGGCACAGACTCCCTGCAGACAGGAGTACTGTAACTCGACTCCCTCGTCGAGTGCCGCCTCGAGGATGTACTCGTCTTCGGGCACCTCGATCTCGACGCCCTCGTCTACGAACTCGCAGGTGTACGTTTCAATCTCGTCGGCCGTATCGTTGGCGGCGTCTGTCATCCTCATTCCCTCACAGTTCCTTCTCGTAGGTGACTTCCATCGGTTTCATGCCGTACTCCTGGTAGAGTTCCTCCTCAGCCACGCCGTGAAGGACGTCGATGCGCCAGAACGGCATCTCCTTGTCCCGGAACCACTCCTCTGCGGCTTCCAGGAGCGCACGGCCGACCCCCTCGCCACGGAATTCGGGGTGGACGTAGTGGCCGTACACCATCCCGTGTTTCCCGAAGTTGAACACGGGATGGCCGCCGATGACCCGCGCCTCCAGCGCGCCGATGGCTGTCCCGTCTCGTTCTGCGAGGAGAATGTCCCCGCGAGAGGAGTTGACCAGACTCGTCGTAAAGTAATTTTGCCACTTCTCGCGGCCACCCTCCTCGATTTCGAACCGCTCGTCGAAGTCGATGAGAGTATCGGCGTACCCGTTCCACAGCGACATGATGTCGTCTGCATCGTCGGGTTCGGCGGTGCGAACTGTCGCGTCTGTGATTGACGTTTCGTATTCCATATGTTAGTAACCTGTCTACTGGGTAATGAAATTACCCGAACCGCTCGAACGGACTCTCACAGTCGTCGCAGTGATAGATGGTGCGACACATCGAGGGTCCCCGGGCGTTCTCGACGTGGGTATTTGCCGACCCACAGTACGGGCACTCTATCTGGTCGTCGCCGACCGGCCGCCCGGCATTCTCGTCCATCTTGGCGTTGACAGTGGAGTCTGTCTCGGACTCCTCACGCCGGTCGACGTCGTCTCGCATTACTCTGACCTCCCGCTGAGGGGACAGGCGAACCCGGCGTCACCGAGTTGTTCGCGCCCCTCTTCGGTCATGTCCTCCGGCGTCCACGGGTCGGTGTAGTCCAGTTCTGCGTTGGCGCTGTCGAGCCCGTCGAGCAGCTCAAGTCGGCGTTCGACCATCTTCAGCATTATTTCGCGGGCGGGACAGCCGGTGTAGGTCAACGTCATCTTCACTTCTGCGTGACCGTCATCCAGGTCCACGTCCCGGATGAGGCCGAGGTCGACCAGGCTCACCGGGAGCTCGGGGTCCTCGACATCCTGGAGTGCGTTCCAGATGTCGTCTTCGGTCAACGGTCCCTCGACGTCGTACTCCGGGAACGCATCCTCGACTGCGTCGAGCTCGAATCCCGGCGCGTTCCGTTCGATGATGTCTGCGACGTCCATGGTCATGCTGGCACGTCGATTCCTTGCTCACGGACTTCGCGGGTCTCCGCAAGCAGGGCCTCGTGGTCGTCAGTGTGTTTGCCAGCGCGTCCGGCACCGATGTCCTCGACGTCGGTCTCCGGGACATCGTACCCGTACGCGGTGAGCGTGTCGGTCACCGTCTCGACGAACTCCTGGCGCTGTTCGGTCAGTGACTGGTCGTACACGCCGGCGTCGACCGGGTCGACACCGCCGGGCGTCGTCTCGAAAAACGCCAGCGCGTCAACCCAGTTTTCGTCGATTGCACGCTGGATTTTCTCGCTGCCGTCGTCTTCGTCAGCGAGCGTTTCTAGCCACACGTCGCCGTGTTCGGCGTGGAACTCCTCTTCTTCGTCGACTTTCTGCAGATAGCCCGCGAGCGACTCGTCGCGCTCGGGGAGGTCGCCGCCGAGGATCGCTGCCATCCGGATGTCGTCGGCTGCGTCGTAGAAGTACTGCCGGACGACCGTGTCGGCCCAGTCCGAGAACTCCCGTTCGACGAGCTGGACGTTCCGGTACTCGTCAGGCGCACGCTGGTAGGCCAGGTGGTCGAGACTCGACCCGACGATGTCTGCGACTTCCTCGTAGAGAATCTCCGCGTGGCCGAGTTCGTCCTGTGCGATGTTGCTGATAGAGACGTCTTCCTCGACCGTCGGTGCAACGCCAGTCCAGTCACTCAGTCGATTCCCCATCACGTGGTCGTCGTCGGCCGCCTCGAGGAGCGCGCGGGCAAGCCCCTGCTCGAACTCGTCGGTCGGTTCCGCACCGATGTCTGTGATATCTGTGACAGTCATGCTGGGAATCCCTCCACGTCGTAGCCGGCATCTTCACGGTAGCTCTTGTCGAGCGTGCCGCCGTAGGCTGCACCCTCGCCGATTTCGTTCATATCTTCCTCGCACACGACGACCAGGTTCGTCGTCTTTTTGCGCCGGGCGTAGTTCTCGCGGGCGTACATCCGTGCGAGCTTGGCGTTTTTCGCGTCGACACTGCCGACTTCTGTCAGCGGCGCACCGGAGTCTTGCCGCCGGAACACGTAGTAGACGTTCTGCTCGGGCGTGCCCGTCATATCAGGCCACCCCCGCTGCGCGACGGACCCAGTCGTTGTTCTCGATAGCCTCGCGCCGGTCGGTCAACCGTTCGTCGTTGACCGGCCCGTTGCCTCGCGAGACGTCCAGGAAGTGGTCCCAGTCCAGCTCCGTGTAGTTCCAGCGTTCGGCTTCCTCGTCGTAGGCCAGTTTGTCGTCGGGAATCTCTAGCCCATACTTTTCGAGTTTGGGAACGTAGAAGTTCTCGAGGTACTCCTGACGGAGTTCGTCGTTGCTCTTGAGCTTCAGCCCCCACTCGAAGAGTTCGTCGGTGTGGTCGGACATGTGGTCACGCGGGCCGAAGAACTGCAGCGTCGGCTCGTACCACCGGTCGATGGCGTCCTGCATCAACTGCTGTTCTTTTTTCGACCCGGTCGCCAGCGAGCGGACGATGTCCTCGCCGTGCTTGACGTGGAACGACTCCTCGTAACAGATTTTCCGCAGCCCGCGGGCGTAGGGTGCATACGAGGAGGCGGTCAGTGACCCCTGCCGGAACATCGCCGCGCCGTCGATGAACATCGCGATGTAGGCGGCGTCTGCCCACGTCTCGGTGGGGTAGTTGAACACGGTGACGTACTTCGAGTCACCGTTGATGAGGTCTTCGAGCATCTCCTCGCGGTCTTTCAGGCCGAGCGTCTCGGCCGTCCGATACAGCACCTGCGCGTGGCCCGCCTCGTCCTGGACCTTCGCGCTGATGGCGCGCTTTCGCTGCAGCGACGGAGCCTTCTTGATCCACTGTTTCTCGGGCAGTGTCCCAACGATTTCGCTGTTGGCGTGGAACTGAATCATCCGCTGAGCTGCCCGCTTGTACTCCTCGGGCAGGTCTTCGGACGGCTCGACCTGTTCGCCGTTTTGCACGCGTTCTTTCAGTGTTTCGTTCGTGGTCATTTGCACCCGTAACTACGTCGGGGAGAGTGCATAGAGATGCATCGCTCTATGGAGCGGGGTTTAAGACCCCTCGGCTATTCTACAATCGGGACTGTCCGGATTCGGGCGGTAGACGCCTGACATTGGCCGAAAAGCGGGTTGATACATAAAACCACACTATAGCCGGGGATAGAATAATGTCGCCCCCATTCCAAAATCAATTAACATGATAGATGAGTCCCTCGTCGTGGAGTTCACCGTCGCCGGGAACGACTGCCCGGTCGTCGACGCGACGGCTGACCACGACGTCGTGGTCGACGAGAGCCCACCGGCCCACCGGGACGACGAGCGCACGCTGTTGCACTTTCACGCCGAAGGGGAGATCGAAGGGTTCGTCGACAGACTCGACGAGGAAGAGGAAATCGACTACCTGCAGGTTACTGAGGGAGGCAGCGTCGCGCAGTGTCGCTGTCTCCTTCACGACGAGTGTGTGCTTCGGGCGCTGACGACGGCGGGGTTCATGCCCCACGAAATCCGTATCGTCGACGGCACCGAGCGGTTCCGTGGGTCGGTCGTCGGCCGGGACGTGCTTCGGGAGGTCATCCAGACGGCACAGCAACTCGGCAACGTCACACTGGAACGGGTCGCCGAAATCACCGCCGGGAACAGCGCCGAGAAGGAACTCGACACGACTATCGAGAGCAGCCTCACGAAACAGCAACGCGAGGCGCTGGTCGCGGCACTCGACCAGGGCTATTTCAACATCCCGCGCGGTGCGACTGCGACCGATGTTGCGGATGAACTCGGCATCAGCAAATCGTCGTTTCTCGGCCGCATCAAGCGCGCCCAACAGACCGTATTCGAGCAGCTGCTGGCTGGTGCGGGCTAAGAAACGCTACCAGCCGGCCAGTCTCAGTCTTTCTTCTTGATGAGGAACTTCATATCGCCCTCGAAGACAGTCGTCCCGTCCTGATTTTCCATCTCTGTGTCGAGCACGACCAGTCCAACGTCGTCGCGGCCGACCTCTTTCTTGTTGGAGACGACCATCTCCAACTGGAGCGTGTCGCCGATGTTGACCGGATTCGGGAGGTCCATGTAGTTCATTCCCAGGAAGGCGTAGGCCGTCCGCTCGACGATACCGGTCCGGTAGACGAAGCCAGTCGCCTGAACGAACGTCATCGGTCCGTGAGCGATACGCTCGCCGAAGTCCTGCTCTTCTGCGTACTCCTTGTTGGTGTGCAGTTCAGTCCAGTCGCCCGACAGCGCTGAGTGCATCACGAAATCCGACTCCGTGACGGTCCGACCGACGCTGATAAACTCTTTTCCTTCCTCGAAATCCTCGTAGTGATGTGGCTCGTAACTGTACGCCATATCTGTTCATCTGCTAGCACGTATTTATAGCTTTATTCTCCCCCGTTCGGACGAGCGCGTGCGCTGAACCTGTCGACGACCAGTACGTATATATTGCCGCTGGTGGAAACAGATGCCGTATGTCTGGTGTCCCAGACGAGGTCCGCGAGCGCATCGAATCTGACGCGTTCTGTGAGACTCTCGGTATCGATATCGTCGAACTGGACTCGGGGTATGCCCGAACGCAACTAACGATCACGGAAGACCTGCTGAACTTCCACGACACGCCACACGGTGGTGCTATCTACTCGCTGGCAGACGCCGCATTTGCCGCGGCGTCGAACTCACACGGCGAGACGGCCGTTGCCCTGGAGACGAACATCTCCTATCTCGAAGCCGTCGATGTCGGGGAGACACTGACCGCGACGGCAGAAGAGACACACATCGCCGGGAAGACGGCCGAGTACGAAATCGTCATCACGGACGAAAACGAGAACCGAATCGCGACGTTCCGTGGCCGAGTGTACCGGATGACCTGACGTCGGTGGTCACTCGCGGTGGTCGTAGACGCGCTGGACCTTGCCGACTTCCGTCCGTTCGATGCCGCCGGGCTCGACCAGCTCTAGCTCGTCGGGGGTAAACGAGAGCACGTTCTGCAAGCGCGTCAGAATCTCGTCTTTCAGTTCACTGTCGCCGCGGTCGATGCCCTCATCGCGTTCGATAGTCAGTTCCATGACGTCGAGGCTGCCCTCTTTGTAGAGGTCGATGCGGTAGTGTGGGGCAACGCCGTCGATGTCGAGGACGATGTGTTCGATTTCGCTGGGATAGAGGTTGACACCGCGGACGATGAGCAGGTCGTCGGCGCGACCGGTGACGTTGTCCATCCGGACCATCGTCCGGCCACACTCACATTCGTCGTAGTTGAGGGTGGTCAAGTCACCAGTCCGATAGCGCAGGACGGGCAGTGCCTCTTTGGTGAGGCTGGTGAGGACGAGTTCACCCTCCTCGCCTTCTTCGACCGGTTCGCCGGTCTGTGGGTCGATTATTTCCGGATAGAAGTGGTCTTCCCAGATGTGCAGGCCGTTCTGAGCCTCGTGGCACTCACACGAGACGCCGGGGCCGATAATCTCCGAGAGACCGTAGATGTCGATTCCGTTGACATCGAGGCGCTCCTCAATTTCTTCACGCATCGGGTCCGTGCAGGGTTCCGCACCGAAGATAATCGTCGAGATGGGAAGCTCGGCCGGGTCGAAGCCCATCTCTTCGGCCGTCTCGGCCAGATACAGCGCGTAGGACGGCGTGCACGTGAACACGTCGCTTTCCAGGTCAGTCATGAGTTCGACCTGTCGCTGTGTGTTGCCGCTGCCGATTGGGATAACGGTCGCACCCAGTTCCTCGACACCGTAGTGGAGGCCGAGGCCGCCGGTAAAGAGGCCGTAGCCGTAGGCGTTCTGAACGGTGTCGCCGGGGTTCGCACCCGAGGCTTTCAGTGACTGTGCGACGACTTCACTCCACACGTCGAGGTCGTCCTGGGTGTAGGAGACGATTTTGGGCTTGCCGGTGGTGCCAGAGGAGGCGTGGAGTCGGGCGATATCCTCGTTGTCGACGGCAAACAGGCCGTCGGGATACTCGTCGCGGAAGTCCTCCTTGGTCGTCATCGGGAGGACCTGAAGGTCCTCGACACCGTTGATGTCTTCAGGTGTGATCCCTTTCTCGTCGAGTTTGTCGCGGTAGAACGGTACGTTCTCGTAGGCGTGTTTGACCGTCTCGCAGAGGCGCTCGTTTTGCAACTCGCGCAGCTCTCCCCGGTCGTAGGCCTCTTCGGGCTTGTAAACCATGCTTCACTGTTCGATTAGACGACGACATTAAAAATGGTTCGGGTATATGTCGCATTGTTCAGGTGACTACTATGACGTGTCGCGCTGACGAGCGCCCGCGCGAGAATCACGCCGCGCGCTCGGAGGAAAAGCTATTTTTCGCCACCTGCGGAACAGGAGTGTATGCGCGACGCCTATGTTATCGGCGCAGGGCAGACGCCGTTCGGCGCGATGCCCGACGAAAGCTATCGTTCGCTGTTCGAGTCCGCCTTCGAGCGGGCGACCGACAGTGTACCACACGGAATCGACGACACCGACATCGACGAGGCAGTTATCGGTTCGCTGGGTGTCGGGGGGCGACAACTCGGCCTCTCCGCGCCGGCGGCAACCGAGCACGTCGGTCTGCACGGCATCCCGAGTTCACGCATCGAGAACGCCTGTGCCGCCTCCGGCTACTCGGTCCGGCAGGCAGTGCAGGCGGTCAAAAGCGGGATGGCGGACGTGGCGATTGGTGGCGGCGTCGAGATTATGACCGACATGAGCAGCGACGTGACCAAGTACTGGCTCGGCGTCTCCGGCGAGACTGAGTGGGAACGACTGACCGGGACGACCTTCGCCGGCGTCTACGCCCAGATGGCCAGCGCCTATCTCGACGAGTACGAGGCGACGCAGGAACACCTCTCGATGGTCGCGGTCAAGAACCACGCGAACGGTGCCAAAAATCCCAACGCACACCTCGGTTTCGAGTGCTCGCTCGAGGATGCCGTCAGCGCGCCGCTGGTCGCGGACCCGCTGAACCTCTATCACTGCTGTCCCACCTCTGACGGGGCGGCTGCCGTCCTCGTCGCGAGTGAAGATGTCGTCGATGAGTACACCGACGACCCGATTCGGGTTGCCGGCGTCGGTGCAGCGAGCGAACGTGTCGGTCTCTTCCAGCGCGATTCGTACACCTCCATCTCGTCGTCGGAAACTGCCGGACAGAAGGCCTACGAAATGGCCGACATCGGTCCAGAGGACCTCGACTTCGCGGAGGTTCACGACTGCTTTGCCATCGCCGAACTACTCGCCTACGAGGACCTCGGATTCTGTGACCGCGGCGAAGCCTACCAGTTGCTCGAAGACGGTGCGACTGACCTGGATGGAGAGCTTCCCGTCAACGCCTCCGGCGGGCTCAAATCGAAGGGTCATCCCATCGGCGCGACGGGTGCCGGACAGGTGGCCGAGGCGTTCAAACAGCTCAGCGGCAAGGCCGGCGACCGACAGGTCGAGGACCCACAGTACGGACTAACCCACAACGTTGGAGGCAGTGGCGGCGGTGCCGTTGTCCACGTTCTCGAACGGGAGGTGGCACAATGAGCGACGTTCGCGTCGCGGCACTCGGTGCGTACGCACCGCGACTGCGTATCGCCGCCGAAGAGTTCAAAGAGGCGTGGGGTACGTTCGACGCATCGGGCGTCGAGACCAAGGCCGTTCCCGAAGCCGACGAGGACGCGCTCACGATGGGCGTCGAAGCGGCACGCCGCGCGCTCGACCAGCTCGACCGGGACGGGTCGAACCTCGCCCATCTGGCCTTTGCGAGTACGACGCCGCCGATGGCCGAAGAGGACCTCACCGCTCGACTGGCGAGTATGCTCGGTGCGCCAGACGACGTGACGACGCGGACGGTCACCGGAAGCACTCGTGCCGGCGCACAGGCGCTGGATGGCGCACTCGACGCTGGACCGTGGGGTGACGATATCGGTATCGTCATCGTCGGCGACAGCCCACAGGGCGCACCCGACAGCGCAACGGAACACGCTGCGGGTGCCGGCGCGGCGGCGGTGGTACTCGACGGTGACGGTCCGGGGGCCATCATCGACCGTAGCTCTCACGTCGAGCCGTACCCCGGCACGCGATTCCGCCCCGGTGGCGGCGACGAGACGACCGGCCTGGGCGTCACAGAGTACGACCGCGAGTCGTTCACGACGGCGCTGGCCGGGGCCGCCGAGCACGTCGAGGCCGACGATATCGACGCGGCGGCGGTCCAGTCGCCGGACGGGAAACTCCCCTACCGTGCGACGGGCGCACTCGGTGTCGATGCCGGGACGATTTCGGCTGCTGAGACCGTGAGCTTCCTCGGGGATACCGGTGCAGCGAGTGCCTTCCTCGGGACGACGAAGGCGTTCGATGAGGGTGCCGAGCGGGTACTGCTGGCGGCCTACGGGAGTGGTGCCGGCGCGAACCTCTTCGTGGTCGACGGACCGGTCCCGACCGCGGTGGCGCTGGACAGCGACGCGACGCTGTCTTACGAGCGGTACCTCCGGCGGCGCGGCGAGATTACCAGCGACGAACCCGAAGGTGGCGGCGCGTACGTCAGCGTTCCGTCCTGGCAGCGGACGATACCCCAGCGCCACCGGCTGGTTGCCGGCCGGTGTCCGTCCTGTAGCGCGCTGAACTTCCCGCCGAGCGGGGCCTGTCACGACTGCAACGAACGGCCAGACGCTTTCGAGGAAGTCGAGCTGCCGGGCACCGGGACCGTCGAGGCGGCAACCACCATCTCGCAGGGTGGTGCACCGCCGGAGTTCGTCGAGCAACAGTCGAAGAGCGGGCCGTTCGTCAGCGCCGTCGTCGCACTCGACGGCCCCGACGGTGCGGAGACCGTCAGCATCCCCTCGCAGGTGCTGGTTGGCGACCAGACGGTCGGAATCGGCGACCGGGTCGAGTCGACCATCCGGCGTATCTACACCCAGGAGGGTGTCACCCGGTACGGGTTCAAAGCACAGTTGCGCGAGGTCCGTCGGTAGTCAGACTCGCTCGAAAATCGTCGCCACGCCCTGTCCGAACCCGACACACATCGTGGCGAGTCCGTAATCCACTGCCTGTTTTTCCATCTCGTGGAGCAGCGTCGTCGAGATACGTGCACCCGAACAGCCGAGCGGGTGGCCGAGTGCGATTGCGCCGCCGTTGACGTTCAGCTTCTCGTCGGGAATCCCGAGTTCCTCGACACAGTGGAGACTCTGTGCGGCGAACGCTTCGTTGAGTTCGACGAGGCCGATGTCGTCGAGGGACATGTCTGCATCGTCGAGTGCGGCGCGGGTGGCCGGAATCGGTCCACGCCCCATCACCAGCGGGTCGACGCCGACGACCGCCCGCGTCTCGATGCGGGCCATCGGGTCGAGGTCGTGTTCCTCGGCGTACGCTTCGGAGGTGACGAGCATGCCGGCCGCACCGTCAGTCAGCGGCGAGGCGTTGCCGGGTGTGACCGATGCCTGGTCGTCGTCGCGGAACACCGTCGGCAGGTCGTTCAGCGTCTCGAACGTGGTGTCTGGGCGGGGCGTCTCGTCCGAGTCGACGGTCCCGTCGTCGGTTTCCACAGGAATAATTTCGTCGTCGAACCGGCCGCTCTCCGCCGCGTCGACGGCCCGTTCGTGCGAGCGCAGCGCGAACTCGTCTTGCGCTTCGCGGCTGATGCCGTGTTCGCGGGCGATGGTCTCGGCGGTCTGTCCCATCGGAAGCCTATCGGGGTCGTAGCGCTCCTCGATGGCGGGGTGGAGCCAGTCGGAGAAGGGAATTCGACTCATCTGCTCGACGCCAGCGATGGGGTAGACTGCCCCGTCACCAGCTTCGATGGCGCGGGCGGCGTCGTTGAGCGTCGTCAGCGACGAGCCACAGAGGCGGGTCGTCGTCGACCCGGGGACCGTTTCGGGGAACCCGCCAGCGAGCAACGACTGGCGGGCCAGGTTTCGGCCCTGTTCGTTCTCCTGGTTCGCACAGCCGAGTCGGAAGTCGTCCCAGTCGGCGGCGGGAACGTCGGTCCGCTCGACCAGTGCGTCGAGGACTGTCGTCACGAGGTCTTCGGGGTACTGTTCGGCCAGCGCGCCGTCTTTCCGTGCCTGGGGGGTTCGCACGGCATCGACAACGACGGCTCGTTGTCCTGAATCGGTCATTGTCGGTTAGAGGTTACTGGGGCACTGACATTAATTCACTGGCTCACGCGGCTCCTGGCGAGCAAGCAACGTTTTTATTCTTCGGCGTTGTGCCTCGAACTGATGCAGGTAGCCGTACTCGGAGCCGGTACTATGGGCCACGGTATCGCCCAGGTTTCGGCCATGGCGGGCCACGACGTATGGATTCGTGACATCGACGAGAGCATCGTCGACGACGGACTGGCAGCCATCGAATCGAATCTGAACGAAGGTATCGAACGCGACAAAGTAACCGAATCGGAGGCAACAGCGACCCTCGACCGACTGACGGGGACGACATCGCTGGCGGACGCCGTCACGGGTGCCGACCTCGTCGTCGAGGCGGTGCCAGAGGACATGGATATCAAACACGAGACGATGACGGAAGTCGAGGAAAACGTCGGACGCGACACGCTCATCGCCTCGAACACGTCGTCGCTGTCGCTGACAGAAATCGCCAGCGCGCTCGAACACCCCGAACGCGCGGTCGGTCTCCACTTTTTCAACCCCGTCCACATCATGGGGCTCGTCGAAATCGTCGTCGCCGAACAGACGAGCGAGGAGACCGTCGACCGGGCACACGAGTTCGTCGAGGATATCGACAAAACGCCCGTCCAGGTGACCGACTCGCCGGGCTTTGCATCCTCTCGACTCGGGGTCACGCTCGGTGTCGAGGCCATGCGGATGGTCCAGGAGGGTGTCGCCGCCCCGGAAGACATCGACGCGGCGATGGAACTCGGCTACAACCATCCGATGGGTCCCATCGAACTCGGCGATGTCGTCGGTCTCGACGTGCGCCTGGACATTCTGGAGTATCTCCGCGAAGAACTGGGCGAGCGGTTCCGCCCCCCGCAGGTTCTCAAGCGGAAAGTCCGGGCCGGAAAGCTGGGGAAAAAGACCGGCGAAGGGTTCTACGTCTGGGAAGACGGGGAAATCGTCGGAACGAGCGGCGACTGGAGTGATGACTGATGGGGCTCGAAGCAACTGTAGCGGACTGTGAGACGGTGAACGTCTCAATCGAAGACCGCGCCGACCACGTCGCGACGGTCGAACTGAGCCGTCCGGAGGCACGTAACGCACTCAACGCCCAGCTCCGTTCGGAACTGAAAACGGTTCTGGACGAGGTGCCCGACAGCGACCTTCGGGTTCTCGTTCTGACCGGCGCAGCAGAGGCCGGGGCCTTCGTCGCGGGAGCAGACGTGACGGAACTCCGGGAGCGAGACGCGCTGGAACAGCGCGAGGCCAGCAAACGCCCTCGTGTGTACGAGTACGTCGACGACTGCCCGATTCCGGTCATCGCACGAATCAACGGCCACGCCCTCGGTGGTGGCTGTGAACTCATCCAGGCCTGTGACGTTCGTATCGCACACGAAGACGCCAAAATCGGGCAACCCGAAATTAACCTCGGCATCATGCCGGGTGGGGGCGGCACACAGCGACTGCCCCGACTGGTCGGTGAAGGCCACGCGATGCGGCTCATCCTCTCCGGTGAACTGATAGACGCAGCCGAGGCCAAAGACATCGGTCTCGTCGACGAAGTGTACGGCGACGACGGACTCGACGACCGCGTCTACGACCTGGCGCAGTCGATGGCCGAGAAAAGCCCTGTCGCCCTCGAGTTTGCGAAGAAATCCGTCAAAGCTGCCGCACGAATGGACCTCGAAAACGGCATCGAGTACGAGGCAGAACTGTTCGCTCAACTGTTCGCCACTGAGGACAAGAACGAAGGTATCGACGCGTTCTTCGAGGACAGAGAACCCGAATGGCCCAGTGAGTAGCGTCAATCTTGACTGTCACTAACTAACACAGCCGTTCTACATAACTAAACGGAACTACTGTCCCGATCTGCCGGTTTACGGGTTTCTCCAACGGCTGTTTGGGGTTCATTTTTAACCGCTCGCCATTCGAGTGAGTAGAACAGAGCTATACAAATACGCAAATTTTGCAGCAAACGTACCCGTGGCGAAGGACTGTGAACTGTTGGCAAACTACCTCGTTTGATTCTTTAGTCCGAGCGGCGGGGCAAATCACCCCGCAAACTCCTAACATTCCTGTTCGTCCATGATGAATATCGGGTTTTGTAGCCTCTATCGGCGTTCTGTGCGATATTAGAACTGGCCGTCTCTCTCCTCGATTTCGATACCGCTGTGATTGCGGCTATCTGCTCTTTCGTGTCTCCCACGAGCAGCTCGTGGACGTCTCGTTTCGGGTCGAGATACCCATTCGAACTGGGTTAGATAACGGCCATATAGCTGTAATGGTAGTTGGACTCTCCCTCATATCTGTCTCGCTTCGGCCGCCGCTCCGCCGAGGCAACCTCCGTTCTCACTACGTTCGAATAGCTCGAATATGTCGTGAGCCGATATCGAGTGTGTCTGGTGCTGGTCTATCGTGTAATCCTGTCTGAAGGCGGATAGAGCGTTCGATGGGGGATATCTCCTCGACTCCACTGGTTGCGAGTCTCTGCGAGGTAAAATCTGTTCATTGATATTGAACAGTCGTGTGTGGGGCTAACATGCACCGGTCCCAGATCGAATAGCGCAGATCTCCGCGGAACGCAGTCAGCGCCGCGAATCTACCAGATTATACATAGTTCCAGAAACACTTCTGCTGAGCAGCGTTCGAATCTTTCGGACAGCGGTCGTTTCTCTTGGTGGCCAACATTACGGTGGCCTACGCAAGTCGACCGTCGAACTCGGCGACCAGTCGGGAGCGCTACGTGTGTGCCAGATTGATTGTAATCTCGTTAACTGCGCCCAGCAGGAGCGTGGGGAGTTCTTCCCGAAGCAGGGACCCTTCGAGCCGGTTGGCTGGGCCGGAGATACTGATTGCACCGATTGCAATATCGTCTTTGTCGGTTATCGGAGCACCGATAGCGTGTAACCCCTCGACCGACTCTTCGAGGTTGAACGCGTACCCCCGGTCACGAATCGTCTCGATTTCCTCCCAGAGGTCGTCGACGTCGGTTATGGTGTGTGGCGTCCGTGCTGGTAGACCATACGCGTCGACGATTTCTTCGATTCGCTCGTCGGGTAGATGTGCCAGTATCGCCTTCCCGGCCGCGTGCTGGTGGAGATAGTTCCGATGCCCAACCCGGGCGTACGTTCGAACGGAGTGTTTCCCCTGTGCGCCGTAAATGTGAACGCTCCGGCCGTGCTCCTCGACAGTACACCAGATTTTCTCTTCGGTCTCGTCTGCGAGTTCGTCTACTTTCGGCTTCGCCTCCTGGTACAGCGTGTACTTGTCGCGAGCGATAGAGCCGTAGTCCAGAAACCGGATGCCGAGACGATATTCGTCGTCCTCCTCGATGAGAAAACTGTTTGATTCGAGTGTTTTGAGGTGTCTGTGTGCCGTACTCTTCGCACAATCGAGGTAGTCGGTAATCTCGGGGACTGTCGCCGACCCGTTCTCTTTGAGGTACTCGATTATCTCGATTGCCCGCTCGACGGTCTCGACCGGTCTGTTTGAGTCGGCTGGTACTGTCATACTCCTACGGAGGGTGGTTCTCTTTACAAAACTTTTGTTCGAGCTATTCGAACGCACGTTCCAGCTCTTCTGGACGTTCTGTCAGCAAACCCGCTTTTCAGTTGAAAATCGGATAACCGTTAAACAAAAGACCCACCAATGAGACGGTATACGTGTATGCCAAAGATAGTCGACCTGCTCGTCCGCGCGGACGGGTACAGTCACGAAGAGTTCGCCGAGCGGTGGCAAGGCGACCACGCAGACCTCGCGAAAGACCTGCCCGGACTCAAGCGCTACGTCACGTCGGTTCCGACACGTCCCGAAGACGCCGAGTTCGACGGCGTACTCGAACTCTACTTCGAGGATATGGCCTCGCTGGGCGAAGCGTTCGACTCCGACATCGCCGCAGAAGTGCAGGCCGATGCCGCAGAGTTCATCGACCTCGAGGCTGGGCCGCGCCTCATCGTCGAAGAAACCGTCCAGCTCGACGAGATGCATGACTGAAGTCGGCGAACGTCTCGTCGCGGAACTCGACGAGCAAGACGTCGAATACGTCTTCGGATACCCTGGTGGCCGCGTCATCGAGATTCTCGACCACGTGCCCGACTACGACGTGGAGATGGTCCGCCCGCGTGACGAGCGCGAAGCCAGCGTCATGGCCGAGATGCACGGCCGTCTCACCGGTAATCCAGGTGTCCTCGCCGGACAGGGTCCCTGGATTGGCAGTCTCGGTGCCATCGGCCAGATGGAGGGCAAACTCGCCTCCTCGCCGATGGTCGTCATCACCGAAGCCAGCGAGCGCGGCGAGTATTCCACGCTCGCGCCCTACCAGCAGGCTCGCGGTGATTACGGCGGGCTGGACCTGCCCTCGGCGCTCGATGCCTACACGAAAGAGAACTGGTTCCCCCGGTCGCCGACCGAAACCGTCCGCAGTCTCCAGCTTGCGTTCAAGCACGCGACGGCCGGCCGACCCGGTCCGACCGCAGTCATCCTCGACGGCGACGCCGTCACCGAGGAGATGCCCGAAGACCCGGTCCCGCCGGTCTGGGACGGCCACGACCAGGTCCAGAACTGGGAATCCCGACCCGATGCCGACGACGTGCAAACTGCAATCGACGCTCTGACCGAGGCCGACCGGCCGGTCATCGTCTCCGGTAACGGCGTCCACGCCGCCGACGCCTACGACGAACTCCAGACGGTCGCTGAAGCGACCGATGCCGTCGTCACGACGTCCTACCTGGGCAAGTCAACGTTCCCCGAAACCCACGACCTTGCGGCGGGTGTCATCGGCTCCTTCGGCCACGAGGGTGCCAACCAGGTCGTCAGCGAGGCCGACGTGTTGCTCGTCGTTGGCTGTCGGATGAATCCGATGGACACGAACTGGCAGTCGCCGGAGTTTATTCGCCCGGACGACCAAACCATCATCCACGCCGACATCGATACGCGAAACGCTGGCTGGGTCTACCCCGCAGACGTTGCGCTCATCGGTGATGCCGCACAGAGTCTCGACGACTTGGCTGCTGAACTGCCCGACAGCGCCGGCAACGACTGGGCGCGCGACCGGGCGGCCGAGGCACAGGAGTCGTTTTACGACCCCAAATGCGACTCCGACGACTCGCCCATCAAGCCCCAGCGCGCGGTCAAGGAAATCGAAGCAGTCGTCGACGAGGACACCATCGTCACCGCCGACTCCGGGAACAACCGGTTCTGGCTGCTCAACTACCTCCAGGCGCCCGACACGGGGACCTACTACGGAAGCGGCGGCGTCGGCGCGATGGGCTGGGCGACGCCCGCAGCAGTGTCGGCCGCCATCACGACCGACAAGGATGTCATCGGCGTCGCCGGCGACGGTGGCTTCACCATGACGATGACCAGCGTCGAAACTGCCGTCGAACACGGCGTCGCCCCCACGTTCGTCGTGCTCAACGACACCAGTCTGGGCATGGTCCGGCAGATGCAACACGAAGATGGTGATATCGCCGGCGTCGAGTTCCACGACACCGACTTCGTGAAAGCCGCCGAAGCGTTCGGGGCCGAGGCGACGCAGGCGGTCACGCCCGATGAACTCGCCGATGCGCTCGAGGCGGGGACCAGTGCCGACGTGCCCTTCGTCATCGACGCCCGTATCGACCGCGACGAAGAGATGGTCGAGTCGCTGCAGTCGTCGTTCTACAAGGAAGTCGGCGGCCTCCACGAGTAGGCCGTCTGGCGGTCACTCCTCGACTGGCGCTTCGACTTCGAGTTCGACGAGAAAGTCTTCTTGTGCGAGTTTCTGCGGGCCAAGAATCGTGAGGCAGGGATAGGGCTGGTCGGTGTAGACTTCGTTCCAGACCTCGAAAAATCCCTCTCGATGGGCAGGCGGGTCGACGATGTGTGCCGTCACCTTCGTCACGTCGTCGAGCGTCGCGTCGACGTCCGCCAGCAGCGTCTCGACGTTGTCGAACGCTTTGCGAGTCTGTGACTGGATGTCCTCGCCGGCCACCTCGAAGTGCTCGTCCCAGCCGACCTGGCCGGACGTGTAGAGTGTTCCATCCTCGACGATGCCGTGATTGTAGCCGATAGCTGGCGCGTCGACGAGGCCGTCAGGATTGATGACTTCTCGTGACATAGACGGGACCTCGTCACACCAGCAAAAATAGCTGGCGGTGGTGAGGGTCGCCGCCGCGAGCGAGTCGATAACAAACTTTTTCATTTTGCTCCGTGTCGGTTCTGCTACAACGATGGCAGACAATACAGTACTCGTTACTGGCGGAACCGGCTTCCTCGGCTCCTACGTCGTCGAGGACCTCATCGAAGACGGCCACGACGTGGTGGCCTACGACCTCTCGACGGACGACCACATCCTCTCGAAACTGGGCGTCGCTGACGACGTGACGATTCGCCGCGGTGACGTTTCCGAACCGACCGACGTGATTCGCGCCGTCAAGGAGACGGGAACGACCCACATCGTCCACCTCGCGGCGCTGTTGACTAACACCGCGCGGGACAACCCGCGTGCCGCGCTGGACGTGAACGTCCAGGGGACAAACGCCGTCTTCGAGGCCGCGCGCACGCTTGACGACCAGGTCGAGCGGGTCGCCTGGGCCTCCAGCGCTGCGGTGTACGCCCCGCCGCACAACTACGACGCCGAGTACGTCGACGAAGAGGAACTCGTCTACCCGGACACACTCTACGGTGCGACCAAGGAGTACAACGAACACCAGGCTCGCGTCTACCACGAGGACTATGGTCTCGACCACGTCGCCCTGCGCCCGACGGTCGCCTACGGCCCCTACCGTGAGACTGGTGGGTCGGCGTTTCTCGCGAACATTATCGAAAAGCCCGCGCTCGGCGAGTCCTTCAGCGTCGAGTACGGTGACCAGGTCATCGACTGGCAACACGCCCGCGACATCGCCCAGGCGTTCCGCAAGGCCACGTTCGTCGACGAAGACGACCTCAGCCAGCGCGTCTACAACGTCCGCGGGGTGCTCGCGACGATTCGCGAAGCCGCTGACACAGTCCGGGACATCGTCCCTGACGCCGACCTCGACGTGTCGGACGAGGGCGAACTTCCCTGGACCCAGAACCTCGATATGACCGCTGCCCAGGAAGACCTCGGCTACGAAGTCGAGTACGACCTCGAATCCGGCTTCCGCTCCTATATCAACACGCTCCGCGAGGAGAACGGACTGGACTCGGTCTGACCGGTTACTGTTCTGCCAGTCGCTCGCCGTCGACGTACAGCGAATCGGCCGGTGGACGACCCTCGTCGTAGCTGTCGTGGTACTCGAACAACTGAAAGAGCGCACCGGTCGGATTCGACGGTGGAACGAACGCCTCTGTCCAGTCGTCGTACTCGCGGTATTCGACCGTCTGGAGCCCTGTATCCTCGATAGCCGCGATGACGTCGTCGATATCAGCAACCTCCAGCGTGACGTGGTGCAGCCCCGGCCCGTTCTCGTCGAGATACTGCGTCAGGAAGGTGTCGTCGGCCTCGGGTGCGATGAGTTCCAGCCGCGAAGCCTGCTGGCCGAAGTCGTACTGCGCCCACCGGAACCGCCCTTCGACGGACTCTTCGATGAGTTTCCGACAGCCGAGGGCAAAGAGGACTGGCTCGGCGTCGTCGATGGATTCGACAGCGATGCCGGTGTGGTCGACGCGAATCGGCGTCTCGTGTATCATACGGGACGTGCTCGTGGAGCACAATTATAGGCTGTGGTCAGACAGACCAGGCCGACGTAGCACCTCGTTCAGCGGCCTGCTGTCGATTCAAGGGCTGCACCCAGTGCGACCAGCGTCCGTTCGCCGTCACGCTGCCCGACGAACTGGACTCCAACCGGTGTGCCGTCGTCGGTCTCGACTGGCACGGTAAGTGCCGGGTGGCCGGTGACGTTGAACGGGACCGTGTTGGCGACAGTCCGCGCAAAGTCCTCGTCGGTCGCAATGTCGCCGAACGCCGGCGCAGTCATCGGTGTCGTCGGTGTCACGAGCGCGTCGTAGGTTCCGAGCGCGTCGTCGACTGTTGTGGTGAATTCGGTGCCGAGATTCCGGGCGGCAACGTAGTGGCCGAGCCCATCTTCGGCCAGTGCGCCGTTCGTGAGCATCTGCTCGCGGACGTTCTCGCCGAGGTCGGGCGACCGGACCGCGTCGCTGAATGCCTCGCGCCAGGGTTCGCTGTATCCGGTCCCGGTTCCGACCACTTGCCCCTCCGCGAGTGCGAGCGTCGCGAACTCGGCCCCGGCGAAGACGAGCCCGGCCAGCGTCGCAGCGCGGTACTGCGGGAGCGACACAGTCTCGGCTTCGATACCGTGACTGTCGAGTGAGGCGACTGCTGTCTCGATGGCGTCAGTGACTTCCTCGTCGGCGTCTTCCATCGCCGGGGTGACGACGCCCACCTGTAGAGTCGCGACCGAATCGTCGACGCCGGCAGCCGCGTCAGTCGACGGGGAACTGACGAGCGAGGAGGGGTCTCTGGGGTGGGGGCCAGCAATCGTGTCGTAGACACGAGCGGCCGTCTCCACGTCGCGTGCCAGGGGGCCGATGCAGTCTAGCGACGGCGCGAGGTCGGCGAAGCCAAATCGTGGGACTGCTCGGTGTGTCGGCTTCAGTCCGACGGTGCCACAGAACGACGCGGGGATGCGAACGCTCCCACCGGTGTCGCTCCCGAGTGCTGCGTCGAGCATCCCCGCGGCGACTGCTGCACCGCTCCCGCTGGATGACCCACCGGGGACACAGTCCTCGACTCGGGGGTTCTCGATTGGCCCGAACGCGCACGTTTCACCGGTCGTGAAGTAGGCGAACTCGTCCATGTTCGTCGTCGCGGTGACAGCAGCGCCAGCACTGTGTAACCGTTCGACGACAGTGGCGTGGTATGTGGGTGTAAACGAGACTGCCGCGGACCCGCAGTGCATCGGCACCCCGGCAACTGCGGTGTTGTCCTTGACGCCGACCTCCAGATCTTCCAGTTCTCCCGTCGCCTCCGGTAGTTCGAACCGATAGCGAACGGCGTTGCGGTCGTCTGTTCCACCCTCGACGGCAGTCGCAGCCTCGGAATCAGGTGTGTGAGCCGCCAGCCCGTCGAACTGGGCGCCCAGTCCGTTCGCGGCTTCGGCATACGCCGACAGTTCGCTTTCGTCCAGTTCGATTCCGAGTCGGTCAGCCACGTCGCGGACGTCTGTGTCGTCGACCATACTGTGTGGTATTCGCATGCAATGTGAATAAACATTCGCGTAACTCCCACGAGAATCCGGAGTTTGATTAGGGTCCTCCCTGTACACGTGAGTGATGTACGAGCGCGACTTCATGGAAGGGACGCGTGGCACCATGGCCGTCGACTGGGAGGAACGTATTGACGTCCAGCGGATGCGACGCGAGCGCAAAGAGCGAGCACTCGAACGACTGCAGGACTCGGAGTTGGGGTCGATGCTGCTCATCAACGACCCGAACGTCCGGTACGTGACCGGGCTGGCGATGACCGGCGGCAGCGGTGCCGACCACTACACGCTGCTGACCGAGGACGGCGACATCGTCCACTGGGACACCGCAGACCACGCCTCGAATCAGAAGTTCAACTGCCCCTGGCTGGACGACATCCGCTATGCCTGTCCCGGCCTCGGCAACGTCCCGCGTGCCTCGGGCCGTCCATCGGCACGCGACTGGCTCAAGGACAAGATGGCCGAAACGGTGTACACCGCGATGGAAGAGTACGGCGTCGACAGGGAACCGATGGGTATCGACGTGGGCAACGGCGCGCTCATCGAGAAGTTCGAAGACCGCGGCGTCGACGTCGATACCAGCGCAGCGACGGATATCATGCTGGACGCCCGGAAGACCAAGACCCGGGACGAAATCGAGTGTCTGCGACAGGTCGCGGCCATCTGTGAAGCCGGCTTCCAGAAGATTACCGAGAGCGCCAAACCCGGCAAGCGCGAGTCGGAAGTCTGGGGCGATGCCGTCGGCGAACTCTGGCGCCACGGCGCAATGGCCCAGGGTGGCTACGTCACCTCCGGCCCGAACACGTGGCCCAAACACCAGGCCAACACCACCGACCGGATGATTCGGCCCAACGACCTCGTGTACGCCGACTTCTACAACATCGGGTATCTGGGCTATCGCTCCTGTTACTACCGCACGTTCAGCATGGGCGAGCCCACGCAGGCCCAGAAGGATGCCTACGAGAAAGCGCGTGACGACCTCTACAACGTGCTCGAACGCATCGAGCCTGGTGCGACCACTGACGAGATTTGCAAGGGCTTCCCCGACGAGGAAGGCGAGCACATGGACTGGTACGGTGCAGAGGACTTCTGGCAGATGACCACCAACCACTGGGCCCACGGCCTCGGCCTGCAACTGTACGAGGTGCCGCTCATCTGGCGTGGACTCTCGCCGGACCACCCAATCGAAATCGAGGAGGGCATGACGATGGCCGTCGAGACGATGCAGCCCGCCGAGCGACAGGGCGTCCGCGTCGA
>JAZKTK010000106.1:0-9918 GCA_036625595.1 Haloarculaceae archaeon
CACGACACCAGCAGACGCAGCGCCAACAGCGACGCGACACTCACCCACGCCGGCCGAGACTACAACGACAGAAGATAGCAGTGGCGACAGCGGACTCATCCCGGACGGTCTCCTCAGAGCAATTCTCCTCTATATCGGCGTCCCGCTGGCAGTCATCTACGGAATTTTGAAGGCGATGGCTATCTATCTCGGATACTGATACTGCCAGCCGGGATGTCGTTCCAGTATCCGGTCGCCACAGCGGTCCACAATGACCACGCACGGACGGCGGTGCGAGCCGGCAGTATGATAGAGAGGCACAAAGACCCGCCATTTTTTATTCAGTCCTGCGAACATAGCGTCGTGCTCGACCAGTTCGACAGGTCCCGTGCGGCCTGGGCCGGAGTCGGACTCGCGCTGGCGCTCGTGCTCGCGTGGGTAACCATAACGTACCTCGGAACTGTCGTCTTCGGGGTCTTTCTCTACTACGCGACGCGCCCGGCCCACCGCCGGATCGAGCCGCGCATCGGTCAGCCCACAGTGTCGGCACTGCTGGCCCTGCTGGCGCTGGCGCTGCCGGTCGTGCTACTGGTCGCCTACACCGCGGCAATCGCGCTGCAGGAACTCAGTGTTCTTGCCGACAGCATCGATCTCGGTCCGTACGAGTCGGCCATCGACCCGTATCTGAACGTCTCGACAGTCGTCGACAATCCCGAGACTGCACTCAATCGGGTGGGTGATCCACAGGCAGTACTTGATGTACTGCAGTCGGCACTCAGCTATCTCGGCCTCGTCGGGTCCGGCCTACTCTCGCTGTTTATCGCCTTCTCGATCGCCTTTTACCTGCTGCGGGATGCCCACCGCCTGGCGGGATATGGCGAACTCGTCGCCGACGACCGCGGGATGCTCGAAGCCTACGGCCGTGCAGTCGACAGGAGTCTGAGCAGTATCTATTTCGGCACGATACTCAACGCCTTTCTGACGGGTGTCATCGCCGCAATCACCTACAGCCTCCTGAATCTGATGGCACCGCCGGGACTGTCGATTCCGTTCCCCGCACTCGTGGGCGTGCTGGCGGGTGCCGGGAGTCTCATTCCCGTCGTCGGGATGAAAATCGTCTACGTGCCGCTGGTCCTGTATCTCGGCGGGCGCGCCATTCTCGACGGGACCGGTCTCCAGTTCGTCGCACTCGTCGCAGCCGTCTCCATCGTCGTCGTCGACCTGATTCCGGATTTCATCCTGCGCCCGTTCGTCTCCGGCCGTGGCCTCCACACCGGAACGGTCATGTTTGCGTTCATCCTTGGACCCGCCCTGTTTGGGTGGTACGGGCTCTTTCTCGGACCCCTTCTCCTCGTGTTGATTGCACACTTCGTCCGACTCGTCTTGCCGGAGTTACTCGCGGGCGACCGGCCAGAGAGTGACCGCGTCGAACCCGAACCGACTGCCGGAGAATCAGAGACAACGACCGACGCAACCGAGAGCCGACCGCCGGAGACGGCTACTGCCGATACCGGAGAGGACGGCGATGCCGACACTGACCAGCATTCTCACCCCGAAGACGACTCTGAGGCCGACAGCTATAGTAACAACTGAAACGATTTACATACCGACCGCACCGCACTCGTGCGGTCGTGTGTGCAATGGCTGTCAGTGGCTACTATAGTCCAGGCGGTGGCCGTCCCGGGGACAGTAGTCGTACTCCTCATTCCGGGTCTGGAACCCACAGACCGGACACTCGCGAACGGGAGGTCGTTCTCGCCCGCGTCCCCGGAACAGGAAGGGAACGAAGGGGAGAAAAAGAAAGACGAGTAGCGTATCGAAATACCACCACAGGGCGACGGAGAGAAGCAGACTCGCGAGGAGACCGATGCCGGCAGTTGCTGTGCGGGCAGAGAGCATCGAAAAGAAGAGCGGTTACAGTTCGACGTACTGATTTTCCCACTCGCGGCGTGCCTCGATTTCGCGGCGTCCGCGACGGGTGAGACTGTAGAAGTTGGTCCGACGGTCACGCTGGCCCTTCTCGACGAGTCCCTTGTCGACGAGCGTGTCGAGGTTCGGGTAGAGCCGACCGTGGTGAATCTCCTTCTCGTAGTACTCCTCGAGTTCCTCCTTGATTGCGAGGCCGTGTGGCTCCTCCTTGCCCGCGATGACATACAGCAGGTCACGCTGGAATCCTGTCAGGTCGTACATCGGTGATGTCTACATAACAGTTATTGTCGGAATATATTAAATATGTCGTTGTATATACGTGCCACAGCTGATTCGTCAGTCAAAGAGACAACTGGCCGGCACTTCGAGCGACACCCTGTGCACTCATGGGTGTCGACGGTCACACGCTAATTGTGCTACTATAACCCACGGCAAAAAGCATGAGCTAGAGCCCCTAAATTGGCGAGATTCTCCAGACAGCACAAGTAGAAACCGACGGCAGACAGAGAACTGCCAGCACAGAAGATGACCGTTATCACCGCCGACCGAACACGACTAGTTCTCTCCACCATCGGCTGTTCGAAGAGGTCATACTGTCGATATATCGGACTATCACTCGGCAAGAGAAGATGTCAACTGTGTGTTTGTGCATATTCGGTCCAGACGAGGGGTCCGTTCCCAGCAGGCTTATCGTTACAGTTGCCCTACATTGACCTATGACAGAGACAGTCCTATTCGAGACCGAACGCATGAGTAATCTCTCAGATGTTGCAGCGTACCTCCGGACCGTCGCAGATAAACTGGACGCGGGCGAGTCGGTCACGCTTGAATCCGGGAGCGAGAGTGTGACGCTCGACCCACCGGAGACGGTCGAGTTCGAGGTCAAAGCCGAACACGAGGGACCGGACGGAAACGGCGAGTTGAGTCTGGAACTGGAGATCGAGTGGGACGAGAACAGCGAGAGCGGGAGCGACAGCTCACTCTCGATTACGTAGGTCCACTGGGAGAGATAGACGACCGACTGTTCGATGGTGAAAACGGAAAGGAAAGCAGCCACCCGGCGAAACGCCGCATGGCCGCTTGCCGCCCTGAATTGGTCCCCGCTGACGCTTCGGCCCTCCAAGCGAAGCGTCACTTGAGTCAAATGCAGGGAGAAAGTTAAGTGTAACGGCCCGGTCTGGGCCACACCGTGGGAGCGTGCCGTCCCGCCCTTAGCTGTCGGCTCAGTTACAGTCATTTATTACCGTCCGCACGCGTAGCGACAGATATGGAAGTCCGCGGCGAGCGCGAGTGTACCGACTGCGGTGCCCAGTGGACATACTACGAAACGGGCAGTATCGAGTGTCCCGAGTGTGGCAGTCTCCGAAGTGTCGGTGTCGGCGAGCGCGCGGAACACACGGCCGGGCCGGCCGAGTTGGACCTCCAGCCGGCACTCGAGAAAATCGACGACGAGACACTCGAATCGGTTGCCGATACTGCCGTCGAACAGTGCCGTGGGTACTTGCGGACGGCCGGCTTCGTCCACGCGGGTGAGTTACTGCCGCTCTCGGAGACGTACTTGCTCGCGGCCGAGCTCCGTCGCGTCGGGACGACGGTTGGCCGCGCACTGCGAGTCAGCGACGACGAGGAACTGTACGTTCTCTCGTTGCTCCGTGGCGGCGCAGACGGCGAACGCCCGCCGCCGGCCGAGGTACCCGACTCGTTGCGCGCCGAGCGCGGACTGGCCGTCGCGGCTGCAGCCGAAGCCTACATCTCGGACGTTCGCCGAGTGTACGAGGACCCAGAGCCGGCAGTTACAGACGTGCTCTCGGCAGTTCGTGCCCGATACAAACGCATCCAGGCACTCGACGGCGACGTTTCGCCGACCGAATCAGAAGCCGTCGTGCGGGCGTTGCGCGACCTCGGCGACTACCTCCGTGGCAGTGACGAAACGGCGCTGGCTCGGGCGAGAAATCGGTTCGACGAGGAGAGCGATAGTAAATTTTGAACGTCGTTGCTCACGGGACCAAGACCACCCGGTCGAGGTGTAAATCGGTTCAGCATCTTCGACAGTAGCAACTGAAACAATGAACAGGGAGAGCGACTAGACAGGTGACTTGCCGACATCGGACCGGCCGGTCAGTTCACTGCCGTCGCGGGCGTCGTTGTATCCGCCGGCCCAGAGGTGGCCAGCAACGACCTGCGCGTAGAAGAACACGAACGCACCGGCGATGGTTCCGAGAAGCGGGATTGCGTTCAGCATGCCGACGACGATACTTGCCGCGAAGAAGACGACGATAGAAAGCCCCCAGGCGATTGCGTACTCGCTGCTGAAGACAACGGTTTTGATGCTAGTGAAGTCGAACGCCGCACCGAAGCGCCCCTCGCTGGCGAAGTTGACAATCGCGGCGACGGCCACATATCCAAAGGCGAGCGACAGAACGAGCGTGAGTAGCATGCCGAAGGCGAAACCGGCCGTGCCCAGAGCGGCACCACTTCTCGATCCAGTGGCCATAGCGAGGGCCGATCCACCAACCGTGAGCGCTCCCACGAGACCGGGCACGAGCAGGTACACGAACCCGATGACGAACGCCTTTACTCCGTCAACGAGGAGTTCCTCCCACTCCCCGAAGGTCGGCGGTTTCGATTCTCCGTCCAGACTGTGTCGGATAACCCGGATGATGTACCCAGACACCACGAGTATCGGGACGAACAAAAATCCGAAAAACGAGAGAATACCGCCGATGAGAACGGTTTTCATCCAGTCGTCGTTCTCTGTCGGATACATGACTGCGTTACCGATTGACGCCATACTGTACAAGGAGAGCTTGTGAATTGTTAGTAATGTGCATCATATTTCGAATGAGAAGCGTCTGCGTTCCCGGACGGACAGATAGGGTCTTGCTGTTTCCTGGGCTGAGAATGTGAATAAAAGGAATTGAATCAATTCACCAGCGGAGATATTCGAGACGCGACGCCACTGATGTCATTGTACGATGCCGACCGAGGTGTACGGTCGTAGCTATGGCGGGAGGGGAGCAACGACAGTCACCGTCCGCTGTCTCATCGCAAGGCCGCCAGAGAGCCACCCACTGTAGCTAGGGAAGCGTCACGTCAGTACCGGTCTGTCGACCCGTCGCTTTGACCGTGTTGTACAGCAACATCGCGCGCGTCATCGGGCCGACACCGCCTGGAACCGGCGTGATGGCGCTTGCTTTCTCTGTGGCGCTCTCGAAGTCCACGTCACCAACCAGTTCGTACCCCTTCTCGTTGTCTGCGTCGACACGGTTGACACCCACGTCGATGACGGTCACACCCTCGCTGAGCATCGAGCCGTCGACGATTTCCGGGACGCCCACCGCGGCGATGACGATGTCGGCCTGTCTGGTCTTTGCGGCCAGGTCGTCGGTCCGTGAGTGACAGACCGTGACGGTAGCGTTGCCACCCTCGGCCTTCTGGAGGAGGAGGTTCGCCATCGGCTTGCCGACGATGTCAGACCGGCCGACCACGACGGCGTCTTTTCCCTCGGGGTCGACGCCAGCGCTGTCGAGGAGTTTCTGGATGCCGTGAGGCGTACAGGGTTTGTAACGGGCGTCACCGGCGACGAGACGGCCGACGTTCTCGGGGTGGAAGCCGTCCACGTCTTTTTCGGGGTCGATACGACGGAGTACTTTCCGCTGGTCGACGTGGTCGGGGACGGGCATCTGGACGAGGATGCCGTTGACGTCGTCGTCTTCGTTCAGGTCGTCGATGGTGTCGTACAGTTCCTGGGCGGGTGCGTCGGGTTCGATGTGGATGTCGAGCGCGTCGATGCCGACTTCCTCACAGTCGTTCTGTTTCATCGAGACGTACGTCTCGCTGGCCGGGTCGTCACTCATCAGGACCGTCGCGAGCGTGGGTGTCTCGTCCGCGTCAGCGAGGTCGTCGATGCTGTCGGTCAGCGCGGTGCGAATCTCGCTTGCGACCGCGTTCCCGTCGATGATGTCTGTCATTATCCGGTGTGGCGGCACGGCGAGTCTTGAACCCCCCGGTATCGAGTCATAGCCCGCCAGCCAGCGGCGACTGTCGCGGGTAAGAGCCACATTCTGCTTCAACTGTTAGATGACAGAGGGAAGTAGGGTTTTGCTATATCAACGATACACATAAATCGGGGCAGCGACTGCACCCCAACGGTAGCACTGCCGACTGCGTTTGTTGGCGTCCCACTACGAATAAGCCATGTTCCCGAGTACGTACGCGAAACTGTCGACGCAGGTATTGTCGAACGTGACAGAAGCAAACGCCGCAGCGTTCACCGCTGTCACCACACCGGAGACCAACGGTGGGAGCGAGACAGCACCGGCATCCGAAGACACCGTCGAACCCGGAGCGGACCACGCGGGGTGGGACAGCGACGTCCCCGGTGAAACCGTCGATGTCGGAGACACCATTACGTTCACGAAGACGATTCACGACGAGGACGTCAAGCGGTTTGCGGCGTCAAGCGGCGACACGAACCCGCTACACCTCGACGAGGAGTTCGCCGAGGAGACGCGGTTCAACGGTCGCATCGCCCACGGCATTCTCGTCTCCGGGCTCATCAGCGCAGCGCTCGCACGCCTCCCCGGTGACGTGGTGTATCTCTCGCAGGACCTCGAATTTCTTGCACCGGTCGAAATCGGCGACCGCGTCACTGCCGAGTGTGCGATTGCCGAGGACCTCGGTAACAACCAGTATCGACTGACGACGACCGTCACTGACGGCGACGACGAGACAGTCATCGACGGCGAAGCAGTCGTTCTCATCCTCGCGGAGTAACGACCCCCTGAACGCAGTTCGGCCGACCGCGGTATTCTCCAGCTAATCTCCGACGAGCATCGAAGGCAAGCCATTATATGTTGGGCGTCGTAGGGGTGCGTAGCAACCGGGTTCATTGTAGAGCCAGCGGCAGTCCACCGCTGGCGGCGACACAAGAGGGTGTCCACACCAGATGCAAGCAACCACGAAAACGTTACGCCTGCTGTGTCTCACAGATTCACCGCGCGACTGTGACGACATGGCAGCAAAACTCGGCCTCGGCGACAGTACTGCACTCTCAGTAGCGACGACACTCGACAACGCAATCACACACCTGGCAGAGAACAAGGTCGACTGCATTCTCCTCTGTGACCACGAGACAGACAGGAGCGAACGACTCGCCGCGATTCGAACGCTCCGCGGAGAGCACTCCACAATCCCGATAGTGGCGTTCGTCGGCAGGGAATCCGCAGACGGTATCGATGCGACTATTCAGGCGGGCGCGACCGATATCATCCAGTCGACGAGCGAAAGCGTCTCCCAACCACTCCTGGAGCGGCGCATCGAGAGCGTCGTCGAGGTGAACTCACTCCGTTCGAAGCGAGACCGGCGGCTAGAACGGTACGAGACGATTCTCAACACCGCTGTCGATGCAATCTATCAGCTCGACACCGACAGACGGATCGTCGCCGTTAACGACGCGACCGTCAGGTTGACCGGGTATGACCGGTCGGAGCTCCTCGGGTCAGAGATCTCCCTGATAATGAGCGAGGAGGACATCCGGAAAGGTGATGAAAAAATCGCCGAGGCGCTCACGGAGCGAAACGACGACGTCCAGTCACTGGGGATGTCAATCCACACCAAAGACGGGCGTGAAGTCCCCTGTGAAGCCCGAATTGCCGTTCTTCGACGTAACGGCGACTTCGATGGGACCGTCGGCGTCGTCAGAGATATCTCCGACCGACGCGAGCGCGAACGGCAACTCCGCGAGCGTGATGAGCTGCTCCGCTACCTGAGCGAGAACATCAACGACGTAGTCTGGATAACCTCGCCGGACAGAGACGGGATGTCGTTCGTCAGTGTTGCCTACGAGGAGATATGGGAGCAACCACGGGAAGCACTCTACAAGGACAGCGAGGCGTTTCTCGAGAGGGTACATCCCGACGACCGCGACAGGGTAGAGGACGCACTCGAACAGCAAAAGGTCGACCCCGATTCGTACGACGAGACGTATCGCATCGTCCAACCCGACGGTGAAATCCGGTGGATTCACTCGCGAACGGTCGGGGTCTACGAGGACGGCCAACTCGAGCGCGTCGTTGGCGTTGCACGGGATATCACCGAGCGCCGACAGGCGCAGGCAGAACTCATGGCTGAGCGGGACATGTTCGCGCAGGGACCGGCGGTCGTCTTCAGGTGGGGGACCGCCGAAGGGTGGCCGGTCGAGTACGTCTCCGAGAACGTCGAAGGGCTGTTGGGGTACACGCCGGACGAACTCCAGTCCGACGAGATAACTTTCGATGAACTGATACACGACGACGATATCGAGCGTGTCATCGAGGAGGTCGAGCGACACAGCGACGGGACGACAGACCGGTTCAGTCACGACCCGTACCGCGTCGTGACCAGCAGTGGCGACGTTCGCTGGGTGACGGACTCGACGAAGATAGTCAGAGAGGACGGCGAGATTACACACTATCTCGGATATCTCGTCGACATCACCGAACGCAAGGAGCGCGAGCAGGAACTCCAGGCGCTCAAAGAAGAGTACGAGATGATGGTCGAGACGGTCGGTGACGTGGTGTACACGCTCGACGAGGACTACTACTTCGTGTCGGTCAGCGGAGCTGCCGAAACCGTGACCGGCTATACCTGCGAGGAACTGGAAGGTGCCCACATGTCGCTGCTCCTCTCCGAGGACGGAGTCGAAAAGGGGCTCAAACACCGGCAGAAAGTTATCGACGGAGAACTCGAAATCGGAGACATCGAAGTCGAACTGACACGCAAAGACGGCACCACCTGTCCCGTCGAGTTCCGATATCGCAAACTCCCGACCGGAAACGGGTTCCGGGGAACCGCAGGCGTCATCCGCGATATCAGCGAGCGGAACGAACGCGAACGCAAGATAGCTGACCAGCGTGATGAACTCGCACAGCTCGACCGACTCAACGCCGTCATCAGAGATGTCGACCAGGCGCTCGTGCAGGCATCGAGCCGCGCGGAAATCGAGCAGGCAGTCTGTGAGCGACTCACCTCGGCAGGCCGATACGAGTTTGCACTGACGTTGTACCGAGAGTCCGAAGACAAGCTTGTTCCCAGTGCATGGACCGAAACCGCCGACGAGTACGTTGAAGAGGTTTTCCCCGTCGATGCGGACCACCGCGAGGAGAGTCCCGGATTGCGGGCGCTCGAGAACGACGAAGTCGAGCCCGTGGAAGACCTCGCAGAACACACAGACGTTGTCCCCGCCAGTGTCCGCAAGAAGGCCGACGTACAATCGCTCGCAGCGATTCCAGTCACCTACGCCGACCACGAGTACGGCGTCGTCGCCGTCTACGGAAACGAGACGGATGCGTTCAGCGAGCGAGAGCTGGAGGTACTCGGCGAACTGGGTGAGACAATCGGATATGCCATCGCCGCCGTCGAGCGCCGCGAGCGCGAACAGACGCTCACCTCACTGTACGAGGCGACTCGTGACCTGCTGGGAACGACTACCGAACAGGAGGTCAGCGACGTGGTCGTCGACGTGGCGGCCGACGTACTCGACCTCCCGGCCGTCGGACTCTTCCTGTTCGACGACGAGGAGAACGTCCTCGAACCGATGTCGGCGACCGAGTCGCTGTACGAGTTCTACGGCGACTCGACTATCTTCGGTCCCGGTCAGACGGAGTCCGAAACGTGGCACACGTACGCCACTGGCGAAGCGAAGGTGTTCGACGACATCCGCACGTCCGACCGGCCGGTGAGTGACAACACCGACGGTCGAGCCGCGCTGTTCTTGCCACTCGGTGACCACGGCGTGTTGGTCGCTGCATCCGGGGAAGTCGGAACGTTCGACGACACGAAACGCAAACTCATGGGGCTGCTCGCAGCGACGACAGAGACGGCACTCGACCGGGTAGCGGGCCAGGCGAGTCTCCGCGAACGCGACAAGGCACTGGCCCAGCAAACGGAGAAACTAGAGCAGTTCGACCAGATAAACGGGATACTGCGAGACGTGGCTGACACACTCGTGCAGTCGTCCTCGCGAGCAGA
>JAZKTK010000107.1:0-9808 GCA_036625595.1 Haloarculaceae archaeon
AAGCTCGCCGCGAGCACCGCGAGCAGCGGTGTTTCGAAGTGGACGCTGTTTGCCCACTTCGATGGTCATCACGACCAGCGGGAGTGCCGAGGTTCCCGATGTAGCCAACCAGCGGAGAGAATCGACGGGGCCCTCACCCTGACCGAGAATCCCGGTACGCCTCTGAATCTTGGAGAGACTTTGGTCTGAATGTGAACTGAGTTCGGAGAGAGTCCGAGCGAATGTTGAAAAATATACTTTTACTGATACCTCGTCGGCCTATTCGTATGTCAGACAATACGACGCGCCGTCGATTCGTACAGCTCTCCGGAGGTGCTGCGGCTCTCGCACTCGCCGGCTGTGCAAGTGACGATGCCACACCATCGGACGAGGAGATGGACGGCACAACGACCGGAGAAGGGATGGACGACGGAATGACCGAGGAAGAGACAGACGATGAGATGACAGCAGAAGAGATGGACAACGACGGAATGGACGACACCATGGGTGAACCGACGATGTTCACAGTCAGACTCGAGAACGTCGCGCCGACGGACTTCTATGGCGCAGACACCTCGACTGCCGGTCAGGTGTGGATTACCCCGGGAGCATTCGCGGTCCACACCGAGACGAATCCGATATTCACCGAGGACGAGCCGGCGTCAATCGGGCTAGAAGCGCTCGCAGAAGCCGGACCACCGACCGGCTTCGATGGCGAACCCGGGCTCGTCGACGAACTCTCCGAGGCGGACAACGTTATCTCCGCGGGTACGTACACCCCCGACAACACCGTCTCGGACCCGAACGACCCCCTTGGAGAGGTACCGGGAGCACCACCGATTGCACCCGGCGGTGCCTTCGAGTTCGACATCGAGGCCGAACCCGGACAGAAACTCTCTTTCGCCTCGATGTTCGTCCCGTCGAACGACGTGTTCTTCTCGCCCGACCAGGCTGCCATCTCGTTGTTCGACAGCGACGACAATCCAGTCGACGGGGACGTGACAGACACAGTCGAGCTCTGGGACGCCGGAACAGAGCCAAACGTCGAACCACCGGGAGAGGGACCGAACCAGGCACCCGCACAGGACAGTCCC
This sequence comes from Haloarculaceae archaeon, assembly GCA_036625595.1. Lineage (GTDB taxonomy): Archaea > Halobacteriota > Halobacteria > Halobacteriales > Haloarculaceae > Salinibaculum. The sequence goes on from JAZKTK010000107.1 coordinate 1,074, forward strand.
AATCAGGGTGACGACGAGGGGGGCGTCGTCCGTCTGCTGGCTGATGTCGGCGACGGATACGAGTACCCAGACATCAGTGACGCAATTCAAGTGACGCTGACCCCGAAATAAGAGACCGATGGTCGACTCAGCCTCCCGGTACGAACTCGGATTCGCGGTCCTCGCTGGCGTGACGGCCGTCGCCGGCTCGTATGCCGTCGCCGGCTACACACGCTCGTTCGTCGTCGCTCCCATCGACGCCCTCGTCGTTAATCTGACGCCGGGACCGATAGTGACGTTCATGATAGAGAACGTCGGTGATGCGGGCCATCTGCTACACATCGCGCTATCGGTGGGTATCGCAGTCGGACTGTTCGGTGTGCTCTCCCTCGCCGGTCGCCGCGTCACTGGCCGACTCGACAGCGTGGCCGCAGGCAGTACTATCGCTGGCGTGTCGGGCTGGGGACTGGCGGCAGCGATAACCGGCGAGGTGGTCCTCGCCGCGGGCGCGGCGATACCGGTTGCAGTCTTTACCGCGGCGAGCTATCTGGGGCGTCCCGACGACACCCACGATCCAGACCGCCGACGCGTTCTCGGGACCGTCGCGGGAGGCATCCTCTTTGCCGGAACCGCAGTCGGCATCGGGAGCGTCTTCTCGGAGGACACCCCGCTTGCCGACGCGCCCGGAACGGAGGATGTCGAGGACCGACTCGACGAGGGTGACCGGAAATCTCTCGACGTCGCCGGAGACCTTCCCGGCCTCGTCAGTTCCATCGACGGGTTCTACAACGTCGACATCGCGGAGTTCGACCCCGAGATTGCGGCCGACGACTGGTCGCTGACGTTCACCGGAGCGGTGACCGGAGACGAGATGACGGTGACGTACGACGACCTGGTCGACATGCCCAGAGAGGATCGATTCGTGACACTCCGGTGTGTCGGCGAGAGACTCAACGGAAAGAAACTGGACACCGCCGTCTGGACCGGGACACCAATCGCACCGTTGCTGGAGGAAGTCGACCCCGACGGCGAGTGTGGCTGTGTGATGCTCCACGGCGATGACGGCTATTTCGTCCAGTACCCAGTAGAGGTCCTGGAGAATGGCTTCCTCGCGTGGGGGATGAACGGCAAAGAGTTACCACCCGCACACGGTCACCCGGTGCGCGTCCTGATACCGGGTCACTGGGGCGAAACGAATGTGAAGTGGCTCACCAAAATCGAGCTACTCGACGAAGAGATGGACGGCTACTGGGAGCAGCGCGGCTGGCAAGGGACCGGGACCGTCAAGACCGTTGCCAAGCTCTGGGACGAGGGTATCACCGACCTCGGTGACGGCCGGACGGAGCTGGCCGGGCACGCCTACGCTGGGACGCGAGGGATCAGTCGCGTCGAGGTGTCGACCGACGGCGGCGAGAGCTGGAACGAGGCGACCCTCTCTGAACGGCTTCCCGACGAAGATGTCTGGCGACAGTGGCGCTACACGTTCGAACCCAGTGGTACCCACGACGTCGTCGTCCGAGCTATCGACGACGACGGCAACGTCCAGACGCAGTCTGAGTCCGACCCGTCGCCGACTGGCGCCTCCGGGTGGGTGCGCCGAACCGTTAGCGCATGATTATACCGTATATCCGAAATATAGCCCGCCCGTTCACAACGCCATATCGCCGACATACAGTGGCGAAACGTCTATAACCACACCGGATATATCAACAGCCAGTCAATGGAGAAGGCCCTGTGGTACCTGTTTGCCGGCAGCCGGGGAGGAGCAAACAGGGTCAGAATCGTCCGGGAACTCGAACAGCGACCCCGAAACGCGAACGACCTCGCAGAACGGCTAGAACTGGACTACAACACGATTACGCACCACCTCGATATGTTACAGGAACACGACGTCGTCGAGTCTGGCACGAGAGACTACGGGAAATTATATTTCCTGACCGACCGGTTCGAACAACACCGCGAAACGTTCGAAGAGATAACCGGAGAGGTGAGCTAGCATGGCGATGGGCCTACCCGCGGTGGGAGGGATGGTGCTGGCAGTACTCAACAGTGTTCTGCTGGTCGTGTTGTCGGCAGTCTGGCTTCGCAACTACCGGAAGTTCCGCTCGACGATGATACTCGGACTCGTGGGCTTTAGCGGTGTCTTGCTGCTGGAGAACCTGGTTGCAGTCTACTTCTTCTTTGCCAGCATGACCACGCTGTATGCCTCCGACCCGCTCGTCGGACAAGTGGTGCTCGTAATGCGGTCGCTACAGTTCCTCGCAGTGGCCTTTCTGACCTACGCCACCCTCAAGTAAGGCCACGAGTTGTTTGACAGCAGATATCGGCGACACCGTTTTGTCTATTCTCTGCGACGTAGTCGTATGGACGACGACCCGTTCTTTTGTGATGACTGTGACATGGAACTGACTCACGACGATATCCACACGGCCAGCCCCATTCCGCAACTGGACATCGAGAGCTACGAGATGATCGATAACGTCGCCGAAGTGTACCAGTGTTCCCACTGTGGGTTGGTAATCGGCTTCGAGCCACAGTAGCGCTTCCAGTCGCCGACATGCTAATACGTGTGAATCACCCACACGATAGTGTATGGATGTAGGCGTCGATGGGCCAGGCCCGGCAGCACCGTTTCTCAGCGCGCGCGACCTGTTCGAAACCGAGTGCGACCTGGAGCGCCCAGTCCAGGTCCGAATCCTCGAAGACCCTGACGAGCGAACCCGTGTCAGTCACAGTGACGAGGGACACTGCCTGACCATCTCCCAACAGGCCGCGACATCTGCGATGGCTCGCGAACTCGCCCTCCACGAGTTCGCCCACATGCACCACCACGAGCGCGAGCATCCCTCACACACCCAGTCGACGAGAGAAGCCATCCTGCTCGCGCTGGCTGGCCGCAGCGTCGAGCAGCGCAAGCTCACCCACTGCTACCAGATTGCAAACCACATGAAAGACATCTACGCCGACGACGTGTGGCTGGAACTGGCTCCAGCGGACAAACTCGTCGACTTTCTGGAAGCGAGTCTCGCCGCCGCTGTCGCCGACCGACCAGCGGGGCCGAGTACGTGGCAACGGATGACGCCCGCCGCAGACCCCGATATCACCGCGGTCAACGCCGCCTTCGCGCTCGCGCTCGTCGAGCGTCACAGCCTCGTCGACGACGACCACCGACTCTACGACCTCGCACACGCGGCCGCCGCGGATGCCCCCGAGATCAGCCTCTCACAGTTCAAACACCAGTTCAAAACGCTCGCGACCGACCCTGACGAGAGCGAGTACCGGAAAGCGCTCGTGGATGTCACGCGCGCCTACGCGGGCGGCGAGGGACCAGCGGCCGACTAGAGTAGCGCCGACAGGGTCAACACGAGCGCAATCCCGACCACGAGAACGTCGACTCGCGAAAATCGCAGTGCCGGAAGCGTCGGATTGTACGCGAAACACCGTGCACGGAGCGCCACGGAGAGACTATCTGCCCGCCCGACTGCTCGAACCAGCGACAGCGTCGCGAGACGCGTCGCCCGGTCGCGTACCGACCGCCGCTGCCCGCCGCGGGCAATAATCGCCTCCCGAATCCGGCTCACGTCTGCGCGAACGACCGGAATGAACCGGAACGTCAACGCGACGCCGACGCCGAGCAACTGTCCGAACCGCCCCGGAATAGTGTGCTGGATGGCCGCACGCGTCTCTCTGACCGGTGTCGTGTGGACGAACGCGGCGCTGACCAGCAACACCGGCACGATACGAACGACACTCCGGAGTGACGTGAGCGCGCCGTCGATACGAAACCAGGGTGGGCCGAGCGCGAGTCCGCCGAGCACCGGCCCCAGTGCGAGAAACAACAGGACGAGCCAGTAGGCGCGTAGCGCTCGCAGCGGTGAGAGTCGCCCAGCAGACAGACACCCCACTGCAACCGCGAACACCGCCAGCAGTTGCAGGGCCGACGACGCGGCGAGAGCAGCGATTGCAAACCCAATCTGGAACGCTATCTTCGCCCGCGGGTCGAGTCGATGAGCGAGCGTCTCTCCCGGTGTGTAGGTTAGCATTCCGGGACACGAACGCCGATATCGGCGAGTTGCTCGCGGGCCGATTCCGGGTCGGCATCGACGGCAACCGACCCGTCACGGAGTCCGACGACGCGGTCCGCCCGCGCGAGCACGTCGCGCACGTCGTGCGTGACCAGAACGATACCGGTCCCGTCGGCGTGCAGGTCAGCAAGATGGGCCAGTACCGCCTGCCTGGACGGCCAGTCCAGCCCGGCGAAGGGTTCGTCAAGAACGAGATGGGACGGCTCCATTGCCAGCGCGCCCGCGATGGCGACGCGCGCCTGCTCGCCACCTGACAGCGAATCCAGTCGGTCGTCCTCCCGACCGGCCATGTTGACTGCCGCGAGCGACTCGGCGACGCGCCGGTCGACTTCCGCTCGCTCTAACCCGAGATTCTCCGGCCCGAAGGCCACGTCTGCACCGACAGTGGCGGCGACGAACTGATCTCTGGGCGTCTGGAACACCATCCCGACGGCCGTCCGCGCGGCGACCGGATTGGCCATCGCAGACTCGCCGTCGACAAGCACCTCGCCCTCGTCGGGTTCCAGCAGGGCGTTGAAGTGACGTACCAGTGAAGTCTTGCCGCTGCCGTTCGCGCCTGCGAGCACGACCCACTCACCGTCTTCGATTGTCAGCGAGACGCCGTCAACGGCCGCGTCGTCGTAACGGTGAACCAGATTCCGGACTGCTATCATCGATAGTGGGTTGCCAGGTGGGTCACTTCAGTTGTGCCAGCGTCTCGTTCCCGCCGACCACGATACCGACGGACAACAGCACCTTCAGCACGTCACCGACAGCGAACAGCGACATGGCACTGGCTGCGGCCGACAGCGAAATGCCGCTCACTTCCGCCAGCCACGGCACGCCGACGGCGTAGATCGGAACGAGCGAAAGCAGTAGCGCCACGCCCGCGACGACGGGCGAAATCTCACCGAACGGTTTCGGTTCGACCGAGCGGTGAACGATTGCGCCGATGAGCACCGCAGCCAGCAGAAATCCCACGAGGAATCCGCCGGTCGGACCGAGGAAGTATCCAACGCCCGCCCCACCGCCGGAAAACACTGGTGCGCCGGCGAGGCCGACGACGATGTACAGCAAAACGGCGAACCCACCCCAGAGTGGGCCCAGCAGCAATCCGGCGAAGAAGACCGGGAACGGCTGAAAGGAGAACGGAACGCTCCCCAGCGGGATGGAAATCTGTGCCAGCACGGCCGTCAACGCGGCCAGCAACACCGCGACCGCGACGTGTGAAACCGTCGTGTCCGGGACGAGTTCGACCGACTCGTGTTCCTGTGACATACCCGTGACTGACCCGTCAACCGCAAAATGAGTGTTGGTTTACGTTCCGACAACTGTCGAAGACGGGACACAGAGCGACGGCTAGATGGGACTAAGAAACGAGAAAATCGCAGAAAACGGAAGAGAGACGCTTACCGCGCGGCGGCAGCGACGCGCTCTTTCTCCTCTTTCTGGTTGACGGCGTAGGTACCAACGTCGTTGTTGGCAGCGCCGATGAGCTGGCGTGCGAGCGCCTCGGAGGCGTCGGCTTCGGTCTTGAACGAGTCGTTCAGGACGCCCTCACCGAGGAACTTCAGTGCCTGGTCGACCCGGCGCTGGGGTGACACGTCGACTGCCTTCGGGACGGAGATACCACCGTACTTCAGGCGGACGGTCTCCTCGCGGGGTGCGCTGTTTTCGACGGCGCGAACGAGAATCTGAATCGGATTCTCGTCGGTCTGGCTGTGAATCTGCTCGAAGGCGTCCCGTGTAATCTGGGTCGCCATCTGCTTTTTGCCAGTGTTCTCGTCGGTCTGCATCAGGCGGTTGATGAGCCGCTCGACGATGCTGATTTCGGATTTCTTGAACTGCTTGTCCGCGTGGCGGCCCATCGTGTGGGCAATCGGCGTGACGGTGATGTACCGTTCCGTGGAGGGGTCGCGGTACTCGATGTCGTCGACCGACCACGTGCCAAAGAGCTGTGCGTTCGCGTCCTCGCCCTCGTTACCGGGAGCGTCGGGGTCTGGCTGGTCCGTACTCATGATTATCGCACCGGTTTCTCTGCGTTGCCTCGGACCAGTTCGATCATCGAGACACCGTTGACTTTCTCGACTTTGTAGTTGACACCCGACAGGTCACCCATCGCACGACCCTTCGCCCCACCGATACCGGCGATGGTCACTTCGTCGTGTTCGTCGATAAAGGAGATAGCGCCGTCACCGGGACAGAACGCAGTCACCTGTTTCCCGTTCTTGATGAGCTGGACCCGGACGCATTTCCGAATCGCAGAGTTGGGCTGTTTCGCTTCGATACCGACCTTCTCCAGAACGATGCCACGCCCCTGGGGCGCGCCCTCGAGTGGGTCCGACTTCTCGCGAAGCCCCCGCTCGCGGCGCGCGTACTGGGAGTCGGACCACCGGTGAGACTGGCGGTCCTTCTTGAGCTTCCGCGCGGCGTATTTGCCGTTCGCCATAGTACACGCGAATATCCGATGAAGGTACTTAAGACTCCTCTTTTGCAATCCCAGGAGGGAACCGGTGACACACCCACAGACGCAGGAACTGCCACATACTATCGGACCTAAGCCTTTCAAGAATTTCGCCACCCTGGGGTGGCGAATATCGTTACAAAGTTAGTCCGACCGTCTCAGGTCAACTCGATACCGTCGATGTCGTAGTGGCGTTTTGCGAGCATCCGTGCGGCCTCGATGTTCCGCCCGTCAGCGCCGATTGCCACGCCGCGGTCCTCCTGAGCGACCTCCACGTATGCCAGCCGGTCGTCGTTCTCGCTGATGGTGACGTTGTAGACGGCAGCCGGCGCCAGCGCGTTCGCGACGAAATCCGCGGCCGTGTCCGCGTCCTCGACGAGTTTGATGGACTTGCCGATTTCCTCCTCGACGGCGGTGACGTACTCGCCACCGGCACCGATTGCCTGCCCCATCTCGCCGGGTTTGACGAGGAAGATGACGCGGTCGAACTCCTCGTCGATGATGCAATCCCGGACGGTCGCGTCGGTCGTCTCCTCGAAGAGGGAGACCAGCTGCAACGCCTCGTCCGAGAGCCGAACCGTCATCTCAGTCGGCGCTTTCGGAGCTGCGGGCACTCATTCGGAGGTCCACGTCGCCGGTACCCAGCTTGATGGGCTTGCCGACGATGACGTTCTCCGTGACACCGTCGAGTGCGTCGACCTCGCCGTGAACGGCCGCATCGAGCAGGTGGTTGACCGTCACCTCGAAGGCTGCCCGTGCGAGCACGGAGTCTTTCGATCCCGAGATACCGTGGCGGCCGATGGACTCGATGGTCCCCTCGTTGGTCATGATGTCCGAAACCAGCATCAGGTGACGGATGTTCACGTCGTCGAGCCCCTGCTCTTCGAGCGTGTTCATCGTCTCCTCGATGATTGCCTCGCGGGCCGCCTCGACACCGAGCTGACGGTAAATCTCGTGGATGTTGTTACAGCTGGTTCGAGAGGCGTCGACACCCTCGATACCCAGCACGGTGCCGAAGTCCGACCCTTCGGTGTAGAGGACGAACTCCTCGCCCTCGTCGGTCTCCTCTTTCCGGATGACGACGCGTGAGATGTCCTCGATACCCTTGAAGACGATGTCCGAGAGGTCCTCAACCAACTGGAGGAGGTCGCGGTAGGACGGCTCCTCGGGACCGAAGGCGATGACGAGTTCCTGTCGGCGCGTCTCGACGCCGAGTTTCGACTCGATGGTGTCGGCGATCTCCTCGGCGATTTCGATCGGGTCGTCGACGGTCGGCCACCGCTCCAAGAGCGTGTCTTCGTTGAGTGAGACGCGAACCTGCATGTCCGCGACGTTCGTGGATACGTCTCCGAGCTGGAGAATCTTCGTCGCCTCGATGTTCCAGACGACCTCGTGTGCGCGCTCGCGGTTCTCGGCGAACTCGTCTTCGAGGTGGACCGTCATCATCGGCGTGTCCGGTTCCTTCCGGGCGTCGACGAGCTCGATAAGTCGCGGCAGCCCCTGGGTCACGTCGATCTCTGCGACACCGGCGTAGTGGAACGTGTTCATCGTCATCTGCGTTCCGGGTTCACCGATGGACTGGGCCGAGACGGTCCCGACCGGGTCCAGCGGGTCCACGCGGGTGTCGAGATACTCGGCCTCGACGCCCTGGACGATGTCCTCGACTTCTTCGAGGGTCGCGTCGCGGTCTTCGAGTGTGCTGTACACCTCGTTTTTGAGTCGTCGCGGAAGCTCCGTATCTTCCACGAGGACTTCGATGTCGGTGGATACGTCGTATTCTGTCATGGTTTAGTCGTCACTCTGGGCCATCCACCAGTCGTCGGCGTGCTCGGACAGGTTGGTCGGCGTGGCCTTGTCGCCGAGGAACTGTTGTTTCTCCTGGTCGCTGCCGAACTCCTGGTCGAGGACGCGGTCCGCGATACCCTCGACGTCGACAGCCGGTTCGTCCACCGAACTGGACACCTCCACGGGGGAAGTGCCGTCCTCGCCGAACTCGAACTGGACGACGGTGTCCGAGGTGTCCCGGACGGTACCGTCGTACTGGGTTTCCAGTTCGGAGAGTGCGTTGATGAGCCGGCGCTGGAGGTAGCCGGACTTGGAGGTCCGGACTGCCGTGTCCACCAGCCCCTCGCGGCCACCCATCGCGTGGAAGAAGAACTCCTTGGGGTCCAGCCCCTCACGGTAGGAGTGTTCCACGAAGCCGTGTGCCTCCGCAGAGAGGTCGTTGG
>JAZKTK010000013.1:0-37203 GCA_036625595.1 Haloarculaceae archaeon
CAGCGCTCGCGTAGGCGTGCTTGATCGTAGCAGAACTCGTGGTATCGTCGACAGTTCCGTCACCGTCGAAGTCCCATCGGTACTCGGTGATTCCCTCGTTGTCAGTCGAGTTGCTCGCGTCGAACGCGACGGACTCGCCGACAGTGGGGTTCGTGTTGTTCACCGACAGCGACGCGGTCGGTGACGTCTGATCGCATGGACCGACGTTGACCGTCACGTTCTGGTCCATGTCGAACTGGGTAACCTTGTCCCCGTTACTGTCGAGGAGACGCCACTCCTCGGTCCTGTTGTCCTGGTCACCAGACCAAGTCCAGTCGCCCCACGCTTCTGCGTCCTCGTTGAATGCAGGGTCAATCTCGATGGAGATGTTTTCCTCAGCTCCCAGACCGCGGTAGGCTCCGCCGTCAGTCCGATCTGGGGACCATTTCCAGTCTACCTCGGTTCGGGTCGCCGAGATATCCCAGTTGTCGTCTCGACCAGGGTAGCCATCATCCTCGACGGCCCATTCGCCAGCCTCGGGGAGACCGGTGATGACGAACGTAATCGTACTCCCGTAGGGTGCTTGCTTGTACTTGTCGTGAAGGAAGACCAGACTCTTTCCCTCCGACCCGTTGTAGAGGAAGAGATTACTCACCTGGTTCTCCTGGAGATGGGTCGTCCCTTCCGAGCTGTAGTCGTTCTCGACGCTGTAATTGTAGAAGGTCGAGACGTTCTCCGTCCCGTCACCGATGGTTCCGGGCGCGTAACAGTCCCCGCCTTGGGAGACTGTAATCGGCCCGTCAGCGTCGGTCGCGGCGGTCGTTCCAGTCATCGCCATACCGAGTACCATCACCATCGCGAGCGTCAGCCCCAGGAGTGTCGACCGAGAGTGCGTCATGGCGACACCCCCCGTGGTCGGCTCGCCGTCGGAGCGCACCCCTGTTGCCGAGTTGCATTGTTCGTGTGCGCGTGCCCACGTCCGACGCCGCGGGTCACGTGCGCTTCGATGCCCCAGAGTGGTCTTGTTACCAATAACAAACTCATCCTCTGAGGTTCAGTTCGTCTCTATCCCATATTGTTATAGAATTGATTCAAAACGGAAGTAGTTCTCTTACTTTTCGAGCGGGTCGCACAGCTTTGGTTATAGATTACTTGCTAGATACAGAGCGATTGTTGATACACTCGACAGCCCGGGTTTGCTGACCAATCGCTCCAGCCCGCTGGCTCCGGTTCTGCCAGTCGTCGCGGTCTGTTCACGAGATTTGTCTGTCCTTACCCTGGCTAGGCACTGTTTTCCAACCGTTATATCTGGAACAAGCAATAGTCAGACAGGGGTCGGTATCGACGTGACCGATGGGCAGATGACCGCGCGCGAGTAGCCCACTGAAATGCTCCGACGGCGGACTGACGCGAGGCTATGGGTGTGCTCGTTCGAAGGAACGCTTCGAAAATTTCGACCGGAACGGCGCGTGGTAATCAGTAACTGCGCTCTTTGGGCTCGTAAGTCTGCTCGAACCCTTCGAGGATGACGGGCTTGTAGTAGAGGTTCGGCGTGCCGTCGTTCCACTGGAGCATCGTGTGCTTGAGCCACTCCTCGTCTTTGCGCTCCTGGTGCTGTTTCCGCCAGTGTGCACCGCGGAACTCCTCGCGGGCCAGCGCGCCGAGCGTGATGGCTTCAGCGAGGTCGAGGATGTTGCGCGTCTCGATGGTGTGGATGAGGTCCGTGTTGAACGTCTTCGAAGGGTCAGAGACAGCGACGTGCTGGTAGCGTTCGCGGGCCTCGTGGATGTCCTCCAGTGCGTCCTTGAGGTTGCTCTCCTCGCGGAACACGTTCACGTTCTGCGTCATCGATTCCTGGATGTCTTCACGGACATCCGCGTGGTTGATGCCGTCACGTTCTAGCAACGTCTCGATGCGCTCTTGCTCGCGGCGGACCGTGTCTTCGATGACTGCTTCGGGGTCGGCCATGGCACCACCGTCGGCGACGGCGTCCTCGTCGCTCCCGCCGACAGCGCCGGGCGTCACGGGCGTATCGACTTCGCCGTCCTCGGACTCGGACGAGGGACCGGTCGGAATCTTCGCGTCGGCCATGTCTTTTCCGGCAGCGTGATGACCAGCACGCGCACCGAACACGAGCAGTTCCGGCAGGGCGTTCCCGCCGAGGCGGTTCGCACCGTGCATGGAGACACAGGCACACTCGCCGGCGGCGTAGAGGCCGTCGATACAGGTCTCGCCGTTCTCGTCGGTCTCGATACCGCCCATCTCGTAGTGTTGACCCGGCTTGACCGGCATCGGCTCGTCGAGGCCGTCGACGCCTTCGAAGTCCTCCGCGAGGTGCAGAATGTTTTCGAGGCGGTCGAGAATGCGCTCCTCGCCGAGGTGGCGCATGTCGAGGTGGACATACTCGTCTTCGATACCGCGGCCCTCGTTGACTTCGGTCAGTTCCGCCCGCGAAACCACGTCACGAGAGGCGAGTTCGCCGTCGTTGTTCGCGTAGCCGTACTCGAACATCAGGCGCTCCTCGTTGTCGTTGTAGAGGATCCCACCTTCGCCACGGACCCCCTCCGAAATCAGGACGCCCGTCGAGGGCAGTGTCGTCGGGTGGAACTGGACGAACTCCATGTCCTCGATTGGGACGCCGGCACGGTAGGCCATCGCCTGCCCGTCGCCGGTGTTGGCAACAGCGTTGGTAGTGTGTTCGAAGACCTGTCCCAGGCCGCCGGTCGCGAGGATGACGCCGTTGGGCGCGTGGAAGCCAGCGACTTCGCCGGACTTGATGTCGTAAGCGACACAGCCGTGGCACTCGCGCTCTTCGGGGTCGTCGTGGTCGGTGACAGCGAGGTTCGTGACGTACCACTCGTCGTACACCTCGATGCCTCGCTTGACGACCTGTTCGTACATCGTGTGCAGCAGGTGGTGACCGGTCTCCGCACCTGCGTAAGTCGTCCGCGGGAACGAGAGGCCACCGAACGGACGCTGGGAGACTTTTCCGTCCTCCTCGCGCGAGAAGGGCATCCCCCAGTGTTCGAGCTGGATGACCTCGTCGGGGGCCGTCTGCGCGAACGTGTCGACTGCGGGGGCGTCGCTGAGGTAGTCGGCCCCTTTCATCGTGTCGTACGCGTGGAGGTCCCAGGAGTCCTCTTCGTGGAGCGCGGCGTTGATACCACCCTCGGCCGCGCCTGTGTGACTGCGCACCGGGTGGAGCTTCGTCACCAGCGCGACATCGGCTCCTTCCTCGTGCGCTGCAATCGCCGCTCGAAGGCCAGCGCCGCCAGCGCCGACCACGATAACGTCGTGTTCGTACATAGTTGAAAGGTTGACTGTAGCGTTCTAATGGTTCCGGTTGACGGCCGAGCCGTCCGCCGGGCGTACGTCGCTCTCAGGACCCTGTGTAGTAAATTCTTGCGTCGTACGCGCGGGCGGACGCGACTCGGTTGCGACTCACGAACGAAAGGAGCTATCAAAAAGGGGCATCTCAGTCGCTACCAGAACTTCAGGTTGTTCTTGACTGCTTCCCGCTTGAGTTCCTGGATGTGCTCGGTCAGCGGGATGTCCTTCGGACAGACCTCGGTACAGGAGAACTGGGTCTGACACCGCCAGACACCGTGTTCCTGCTCGATGATGCGCAGGCGCTCCTGTTTGCGGTTCTCGCCTTCCCGCTCGTCCATCGCAAAGCGGTAGGCCTTGTTGATGGCTGCCGGGCCGAGATACTCGTTGTCGCCCGCAGCAATGTTACACGAGGACATACAGGCACCACACCAGATACAGCGAGTCGCCATCTTGACGTACTCGCGGTTCTCCGGCGTCTGGCGCTGCTCTTCGAGTTCGCCGTCAGGGAGTTCGTCCGCGTCGAAGTACGGTTCGACTGCGTCCATCTGGTCGTAGAAGTGCTGCATGTCCACGACCAGGTCCTTGACGACTTCCTGATGAGGAAGCGGTTCGATGCGGATGGGGTCCTCGAGGTCGACGAGCTGGGTCTTACAGCCCAGTCGCTGCCTCCCGTTTACGAACAGTGCGTCCGACCCACAGACGGCCTGCTGACAGGAGTGGCGGAAGGTTAGCGTCGAATCGTAGTGGTCACGCGCGTAGATGAGCGCGTCGAGGATTGTCATCCCCTTGTGGAACGGGACGATGAAGTCGTCGAAGCGCGGCTCCTGTTTCCCCTCGACTTCGGGGTCGTAGCGGAAGATTTTCAGCCGACGAGTCTTCTCTGCCTCCTCGAGTTCGGCTTCGACGCGCTTTGCGCGTGCCTCAGCACGCTGCCGTTTGATTTCTCGGCGCTTCTCGCCCGGCGACTGCTCGATTTCGCCCTCTTCTTCGGTTTCCTGAGTGTCCAGTTGCGTACTCATTGTTTAGATGATGTTTGTCATTGCGATTGCGACGCGGGTTCCCTGTGCGACCAGCAGGAGTCCGGCCAGTGCCAGCACGCCGCCGACAGCTTTCTTCTGGCTTCCTTCCAGACCCATGTTGACCAGCGCGTTGTAGACGCCGTTGACGCCGTGGAACGTGGCGGTCACGAGGAACAGCCACATCGTCGCGAAGTAGCCGACCTGACTCATCCGTGCCTGCGTGCCCAGGAACGTAATCTGGTCTGCGTGGTTCACGAAGTGCAACAGGAAGAAGTGAAACGCGAGCACGCCGATGAGGAACACGGCAGTAATCCGCTGGAAGAGCCAGCGGCGTCCACCGCGCTTGAATGAGGAGTAGTGTTCAGCCATTGTTACAGGAGCTTCCCTCCGAGGAAGGTCGGGACACTTGCGATCGTGATTGCGCCGGTCAGAATCATTGATGCGTAGAAACTTTTGTCCTGTATCTCCAGGCCGACGCCCAGGTCCACGAACAGCAGGCGGATGCCGTTCAGGATGTGGAAGACGGCCACGGCAAGCAGGCCGACTTCGAGGAACCGCACGATGAGCAGTTCCTCCAGTCCCTGCAGCGTGCCCGTATACAGTTCAGCGCCACCTGTGGCGGTACTCAGCACGGCGATGTGTGTAAAGAGGTAGCCGACGAGCACCCAGCCGGTGAACTTGTGGAAAATCCAGGCCCACATCCCGGCGGAAAACTCTCGCCACCGTCCGAAGTCTTCGACGGTGCCTCGGTCGTACGTCTGGCTCATATATCGGGCCGTTGGTGTGCGCACAAATAGTAGTTTCTACACGCGTCCGCAATCCACCCTGACGAGAGTCCGTAATCCGGGGATTCTGTCACTGGATGGGTGGTTCCCACCGGTTGACCTGCATACGTTCGGTTTCCTGACTGGCGCCGACCAGCTACTCCCGTCGGTACAGTACCTTCGCAGTCATCGTCAGCACCGGTTCCCCATCCTGATTGCGCGTCGTAATTTCGGACGTGACCACGCCCCGGTCGTCGTCCCACGGCTCTTTGTCGACGTATTTGGTTTCGACGGAGAGCACGTCACCCGGCGTGACTGGCTGTTGCCACCGGAGTTTGTCGACGCCAGGCGACCCCATTGCACCGGACTCGGCGAGGTGGTTGTCTACCAGCATTCGCATCGTCATGGCCGCGGTGTGCCAGCCGCTCGCGACAAGTTCGCCGAACATCGACTCCCGGGCAACCTCGGGGTCGGTGTGGAACTGCTGTGGGTCGTACTGCTCGGCAAAGGAGATGATTTCGTCGCTGGTGACCTCGTACGACCCGAACGCGTCCGTCTCACCGATTTCGACTGATTCGTAACTACTGGCCATGTGGTGCGAACTGCAGGAAAAAACAAGTAGCCTCCGAATTCGTCAGTTCGAACTCTCGTTCGTCTGCTCGGTCAGGAACTGTTCGAACTCGTCCTCACTCGTCACTTCGACGGTCCCGAGCATGCCAGAGTGGCCCTGGCCACAGTACTCAGCACAGTAGAGCTGGTACTCGCCTTCGTTGTTCGCCTGCGTGATGATGGTGTTGTACGTTCCGGGGAAGGCGTCAGATTTCAATCCAAGCTGTGGGACGTGGAATGCGTGGAGCCAGTCGGTCGAAGTGATGTTGAACCGCACCGGTCTGTCCGTCGGTATAACAAGCCCCTGCCCGTCGCTGCCGGCTTGCGTATACTCCACTTCGGATATCGTTGCGTTCTCACCGAGGTCACTCTCGTTGACGAACTGGTCGACCGTCTCGTTGGGGTAGGTGTACGTCCAGGCGTACTTCTGTCCGGTCACCTGAATCTCGATGGGTTCCTGGTCGGCTTCGAGCGGCTGGTTCGAACTGGCGGTCACGTACGGGTTGGCAAGCACCGAGTACGCTCCGATGCCGACTGCGACCAGAATGATGGCCGTCGCGACCGTCCAGACGATTTCCAGGCGGCGGTTCTCCTTCGTCGGCAGTGGGTTCTCCTGCTTGCGATACTTCCAGACCGTGTAAATAAGGATGCCCTCGACGAGCACTGCGATGGGGATTGCGAGATACAGCAGCCAGCTGTTGAGTCCCCAGATGAGTTCCTCTGTCGTCGTGTCGGCCGTCGACTGTGCCGCCGCAGGGTCGACGACGAACGCGAGGAAGAGGACGCCGAGAAGCGTGGCAAGCCCGGCACGTCGCTGATTCATGCGTGAGCGAGGGTTAGGATTTGCGGCATAAATAGCTACTGTCTTTCATGCAGGGGAGCGCTCTGGACTGCCCCCATGTTGGCCCGAAATATCGCCCGAAGTCCGTCAGAATTGACGGCGCGCGAACAGTCCAAGCACGAGCACGGCAGCAAGTGCGACTCCCACACCGAATCCGGGTCCGCTGGCACTGGCCGACTCGGTTTCGGTGGTTTCGCTCGACCCACCGCACGTGGTCGGTTCGGGTGTCTCGACACTATCGAAGTCGATTTGGCCGTACGCTTCAGGATGGAACGCTTCGGCGAGCGTCCGCAGTACCTGTGTCGTGCGCGGTCCGGGCTGGTTGATGTAGTTCGGGTTGACACGGACAATCTGGTTCTCACGAACTGCGGTGGTTCCGTTTACCCCTTCGTTGGACGGTACCGCGAACCCTTCCTGAATGATGAGCCACTGCGGATCCTGCTCTGCGACGACCTCTGCACTGATGGTGTTGTACCCGTCGATGGAGTCCGCGGCGATGTTGTCTGCACCGGCCGAACTGATGATGTCGTTGATGAAGGTGTTACTCCCGGCAGTGAAGCCACCACCGAGCGGGTAGTAAACCCGCGGGCGGTCTTCACCCTCGACGGCGTTCTCGATGGCAGCGACAGTGCCCTGCATCTCCGCGGACACTTGCGCCGCCGACTCGAACTCGCCGACCATCTGCCCGGTCAGTTCGGTCTTTGCGGCCACGTCATCGAACGACGTTGCACCATCGAACCGGTAGACCGTCAGACCGGCGGACCGGAGATTCTCGACAGTGTCGTTCTGGATGATGTTGGGTGCAAAGACAATGTCAGGTTCGAGTCCGACGACTCGCTCGCGGATTGGCTGTCCCTGCGCGTCGACGACGTTTGTCTTCGAGTCAGAGCCGTCCAGGTACGAGGTGTACTGGTTGACCGGCATCCCAACGACCTTCTCCTGCGCGCCGATTTCCCACATGGTCTGGGCCGCACTCGGTCCGAGCACGACGACGCGCTCTGGCTCTTCGTCGACTGTTACTTCGGTCCCTGTCGCGTCGGTCACGGAGACCGGGAACTCACAGTTGACTGTCCCGTCTGCCTGTGACGATACCTGCGGTGCCTGTCCGACTGCAACCCCGCTGAACGACGCGAGGAGGACTGCAACGGCGATAACGGCTGTCACGACTGTTCTGTGCATACACACCCTTCTCTCACTGTACAACAAATATGTGACTAATTCAAACCGGCTTGCGGTACCGAAACGCCAATTTCAGTATCGAAACGGCGGTTGCCAGGAGGCAACAAGTATTTGCATACCGCAAGTCGAGTTGTGGAGAAGATGACGGCACGGACGCGCGTCACCCTCTGGTCGGGAGGACTGGTGACGCTCCTCGGTCTGACAATGCTGGCCAGTGCCACGGTCGGCCCCGTCGACCTCGGCCTCCTCGCGGTCGCGAAAGCGTGCCTCAATGCCGTCGGGATTCCGACCGGCCTCAGCCTCTCGGAAGGACTGATAACTGTCGCCGGCGTTCGTCTTTCCGTCCCCGTGCCCGACCTCTCGTACACCTACCCGTTCTCCTTTACTGTCCCGACGATTGCAGAGACAATCGTCCGGCAACTCCGTCTCCCGCGCATCGCACTCGCGGCCGTCGTCGGGTTCGCACTCGCGGCGGCCGGCGCGGTCATGCAGGGCTTTTTCCGGAATCCGATGGCCGACCCCTCGATTATCGGCGTCTCTTCCGGTGCGGCAGTCGGGGCCGTTGCGACGATTGCGCTCCCGCTGGCGGTTCCGTTCGGTATCCAGACTGCCGCCTTCGTCGGCGCGCTCCTGACGGCTTTCGCTGTCTACCTCATCGCGACCGAGGGCGGGCGCACGCCCGTCGCGACGCTGTTGCTCGCGGGCGTGGCCGTCCAGTCGCTGCTCGGAGCGGTCGTCTCCTACCTCCTCCTGCAGTCCGGCGAGAGCCTCGAACAGGCGCTCTACTGGCTGATGGGAAACCTCCACAACAGTACGTGGGGACAGGTGGAGGCGACGGTTCCGATGGCTGCGCTTGCATTCTTCGTCCTCGTCGCGTACGCTCGTGACCTGAACGTCCTCCTGCTCGGCGAAGAGGACGCCAGCGCGCTCGGTATCGAAGTCGAGCGGACCAAGCGCGTGTTGCTCAGCGTCTCCAGTTTCATCACGGCTGCCGCCGTCGCAGTTGCGGGAGTCATCGGCTTCGTCGGCCTCGTCGTCCCCCACATGATGCGACTGGTCGTCGGCCCCGACCACCGCGTGCTGTTGCCGACGAGCGCACTCGCCGGGTCGATTTTCCTCGTCGCCACCGACACCGTGGCCCGCTCCGGGCCGGCGACGCTCCCGGTCGGCATCGTGACCGCCGCGCTCGGCGCGCCCTTCTTTCTCTACCTGCTCCGCCGACGGGAGGTGCATGCACTGTGATTCGTCTCGACGACGTGTCGGTCGCCTTCGGTGACCTGACCGTTCTCGACGAGGTGTCATGTCGGGTCGACTCCGGCGAGTTCGTCGGCTTGGTCGGGCCGAACGGGGCCGGCAAGACCACACTCCTCCGGACGATAAACGGGGTGTTGCCCCCAGATAGCGGCAGTGTCACACTGGAGGGCGACAGGCGCTCGGAACTCTCCTCGCGAGAAATCGGCCGGCGCGTCGCGACGGTGCCCCAGGACACCCACATCGGCTTTTCGTTTACCGCAGAGCAGGTCGTCGAGATGGGGCGGACCCCCCACCGCTCGCGACTGGACTGGAGTGATCACGGCGACCCCGTCGAGCGGGCGCTTGTCCGGACAGAGACAACCGAACTCCGGGACCGGACTGTCGAGGAACTCAGCGGCGGCGAGCGCCAGCGGGTCCTTCTCGCGCGTGCGCTCGCACAGGAGACGCCGGCACTCGTCCTCGACGAACCGACGGCGAGCCTCGACATCAACCACCAGATTCAGGTCCTCGATATCGTCCGCAGTCTGGTCGACGAGGACCGTGCTGCCGTGGCTGCCATCCACGATTTAGACCTGGCCGCGCGATACTGTGACCGACTGGTGCTGTTGCAAGACGGCGGGATTCGTGCCAGTGGTCCGCCCGACTCCGTGCTCGTAGACCCCTCCCTGGAGGAGGCGTTCGACACCCAGACAGCGGTCACGCGAAATCCAGTGACCGGTACCTCGACTGTCGCAGCAATCACCGAACAGGGCGAGACAGACGGACACGTCCACATCGTCGGCGGCGGCGAAGTCGCTGCGAGGGTCGTCGGCGAGTGCTGGCGAGCCGGGTTCGAGGTGACACTCGGCGTCGTCACGGAGGGTGACGTGGCGGCCGACACCGCCAGGCAACTCGACGTGGAGTGTGTGACTGCGTCACCGTTCGAGACACCACCGAAAGCAGTCAGACAGCGAGCCGGCGCAGCCGTCGACCGGGCAGACGTGGTCGTCGATACCGGTGGACCGGGGAGCGAGACGGTACGCTCCGCAGTGGCCGAGCACGACACGGTAGTCGATGCGACCGACGAGAGTGCGGCAACGGTGGTCCAGCGGGCCGTCGAAACTGAACTCGTCCGGACGGCGAGCGCTGACGACTGACAGTGGAGTCGTGTGGCACACGAAAAGCGCACCACATAAGTGCGCCGCGTCGAAGGGTATGGTATGTTCCCCAGCCGGAGACGCCCGGGTGTGGCCAGTCTCCTTTCTGCGGCGGCTATCGGCGTCTACCTGCTGGTCGTCGCCGGTGCGACCGCGTCGGTCGCAGACGCCGCCAGCGCCTGTACGTCGTGGCCGCTCTGTCATGGCCCGCTGCTCGAGACGACCACGCTCATCGCCGTCGGCCACCGCGTTCTCGCTGCTCTCGTCGGCGTACTCGTCGTCGCTGCCGCTATCGCAGCACTCAGAAGTGACGTAAGCCGGCGCGTCCGCGCGGCGACTGTGTTCGCACTCGCGCTCTATCCCGTCCAGATTGCAGTCGGCGCACTGCTTGCGACCAGCGCGGGTGCCGCGCCGTTCCCCGGCACACACCTGGTTGTCGGCGTCGGTATCTTCAGTACGCTCGTCGTCGCACTGGCCTGGCAACTCGAAGCCGAGACCGGTACCACGGACGACGACACTATCGAACAGCCCGAGCTCGCACCGGAGCCAGTCGACGAACCGACCGACGAGTCGCCCGTACCGCCGCTCTCGGACCGGCCGCTCGGCGAACGGCTCAAAGTCCGCGGCTTCGCGTACTTCCGGCTGATGAAACCGCGGCTGATGTGGCTGCTCTGTCTGGTCGCCGCCGCCGGGATGGCGCTGGCGGCCGGTCCGACCCTCACCGTCCGAACAATCGTGTTGACCCTCGGCGGTGGTGTCCTTGCGATCGGCGCGAGCGGGACGTTCAACCACGTCCTCGAATGGGAGAAAGACAAGCGGATGAACCGAACGAGCGACCGGCCGGTTGCGACCCACCAGATTCCAAAACGCAACGCCACCGTCTTCGGTCTTGCGCTCGCTGCACTCTCGCTGGGGGTCTTCTGGCAGGTCAACCTGCTCACGACGGCGCTCGGCCTCGTCGCCATCCTGTTTTATACGGTCATCTACACGCTCGTGCTCAAACCCAACACCGTCCAGAACACGGTCATCGGCGGGGCAGCGGGAGCACTCCCGGCGCTCATCGGCTGGGCCGCAGTCACCGGCGACATCGGCGCTCCGGGTATCGCACTCGCAGTGCTCATCTTCGCCTGGACGCCGGCACACTTCTACAACCTCGCGCTGGCGTACAAGGACGACTACGCTCGTGGCGGGTTCCCGATGATGCCCGTCGTCCGCGGCGAGACAACGACACGTAAACACATCCTGCTGTGGCTCGGCGCGACGCTCGTCTCGACGGGCGCACTCGTCGGGATGACCGACCTGGGATGGGTGGTGGCAGCGGTGACCGCCGCAGTTGGCGCGGTGTTCCTCTGGGCCGTCGTCCGCCTCCACCGCGAGCAGACCGAGCAGGCCGCCTTCCGCGCGTTCCACGCCTCGAACGCCTACCTCGGCCTCCTGCTCGTGACAATCGTCGTCGACGCACTCGTCCTATGAGCACTATCGACGTCGGTGAGCGTCTGCGCCCGGACGGCGAGACGCTCGCGTGGCTGGGGCTCGTCCTCACTACCGAGTTCCTGCTCGTCGTTGCGTACGTCCTCGTCTTCGACGTTCTCGTCCGGGACTGGACGCTTTTCGTCGTCCCCTTCGTCTGGATAAACGTCGCCGGCTGGGCAATCTATCACACCACACCCGCGCCGTCGCCAGCGCGGAGACGCCGCATCGCGGGCGCAATCGCGGGAGGCTACTTCCTCCTGCTCTCGTACTTCGGGGGTATCTTCGCTCTCCACTCCCACGACCACGGTCCAGTAGGCGGGTTCACGGTCGATTTCGTGGGTCTCCCCCCGGGATGGAGTCCCTCCTTGCTCTACACCGGAGAGATGGTTCACCTCGTCTTCCTCCCGTACAAGGTCATCGGCTACATCGCGCTGGCGTATCTCGTCTACAAGACCGCACTCGACGCGTCGAGTGCAATCTTCGGTGGCCTGGTCGGCATCTTCTCGTGTGTCTCCTGTTCGTTCCCGCTCATCGCCGGCATCGTGACCGGTGTTGTCGGCGGCGGCAGCGCACTCGCCGCCGCGACCGCACAGTCGTCGTATCTCCTCTCGACAGCCGTGTTCGTCGTCACGGTCGGACTGCTCTACTGGCAACCATCGATACGCGGGGTCGCCAGTCGCTGGCGCGGTGCCCGATAGGTTGTTCAGGCCGCCGGCAGTACCACCGCTCATGACGACAGTCGAAATCGAGTACTGCGTTCCGTGTGGGTTCCGCGACCGTGCGCTGGACGTACAGCGAGCAATTCTGACCGCGCTGGAACGCGACATTGACGAGTTTCGGCTCGTGATGGGCGACCACGGCATCTTCCAGGTGCACGTCGACGGGACGACCGTCTTCGACAAAGACGAAGACGAGTTCGACGTGGACGCTATCGTCCGGGCAGTCCGCGACGCTCTCTGACGGCCGGGTAGTTATGGCCTTCCAGCACCTATCGGTGGCCATGAGCGAACACGAATCCCGAGAGCTGCCCGAGAGCGACGAGGAGTGGCGCGAGATGCTGACAGACGAGGAGTATCGCATCCTCCGCGAAGCCGGGACAGAACCACGCTTCAGCGGCGACCTCCTGGACGTGAAAGACGACGGCATCTTCCGGTGTGCCGGCTGTGGCGCGGAACTGTTCGACTCCGAGAAGAAGTTCGACTCGGGGAGCGGGTGGCCGAGCTTCTGGGACGTCTACCAGGAGGGCAACGTCGAGACGCGCGTCGACAACAGCCACGGGATGCGACGAACTGAAGTCGTCTGTGCACAGTGTGAGGGACACCTCGGGCACGTCTTCGACGACGGCCCCGAACCGACGGGGAAACGTTACTGCATCAACTCCGCGTCGCTGGAGTTCGACGACGACGCCTGACGGGCCATCGACCACCAGAAGGCTTTTTTCCCGGTCGTTGAATTGAACAGGTGTGTCAGAAGACGACGCGGAGGAGTCGGAGCGGAGCGACGGGGCGGAGGGAGCGGACGAGCCCGCCAGAGGAGGCGAAACAGGCAGTGAAGAAACGCTGCTGACCAGACTGGACTCGTATCCACTCGCTCAGGGACTGGTCGGCGGCGTCGCGTCGTTTCTCGGTGGCTACGTCCTTCTCTTCGGGCTGCTCGCTGCCGTCGACAGCATCGATTTCAGTCAGGAAGCTAGCAATATACTCGAGAGCGTCGGACAGGTCTTCTACAACGTGTTACACGTGCCGACGTACATCCGCCTGAACCGGACACAGCAGATCCGGCAACGGGCCGAAAACGGGACAGTCACCAGCGAGCAGGAGATTGTCAGCGTTACCGAACAGTGGCAAAACGGCATCACCGGAACCCGGACGATAGAGCAACGACAGTATCTCGACGGCGAACTAATCGGGAACGCCTCGCAGTCGACGACATTCGACCCGGGACTGCCAGTGCCGGAACTACTCTACCTGGCGATACCCGTCGTCGCGCTCGTCGCCATCGGCTACATTTACGGCGACCAGTACTTCGACCTCGACGAGTGGGACCCGAACACTGTTATCGTCCAGGGACTGCTCGGTGGCGTGATGCTCACCGTCGGCTACCTGCTTGTCACACTCGGGGGAACGTATCTGCTGGTCGAGACTGGCTCACAGGGACAGGCCGTGCTTCATCCAGCGCGATTCGACGCGCTCGTCTCCGGAATCGTCTATCCGCTCGCCGCGGGTACTGCTGGCGTTATCGCCGGGCAACTCTCGATAGCAGACTTACAGCAACAGCGAGCAGATGCCGAAAACGCAGGTGGCGACAGCGACCAGTCCTGACCGACCGGCGGCACAGCTTTATTCCAGTTCGGGCCAACAGGTGAGCGTATGAGCAACGTCGCCCGTGACCTGTTTCTGCCAGTCGCCGCCCAGCCGAGCATCGACGACCTCGTCGACATGAGTACCCGTGCCGAGCGAGAGGGATACGAGCGCGTCTGGCTCCCCGAGACGTGGGGCAGAGATGCGGTCACCGTCCTCGCGACAATCGCCGAGCGAACGGACGAGGTCGGCATCGGCACCTCCATCATGAACGTCTACTCGCGCTCGCCGGCGCTCATCGGACAGACCGCAGCGACTCTGCAAGAAGCCTCGGATGGGCGATTCCGTCTCGGACTCGGGGCGAGCGGTCCTATCCTGATGGAAGGGTGGCACGGCGTCGACTACGGGAACCCGCTGCGGCGAACTCGCGAGAGCATCGACGTCATCCGGCAGGTCCTCGACGGCGAGACCGTTCAGTACGACGGTGAGTACTTCCAACTCGCCGGGTTTCGGCTCCGGCAGGGTCCGCCGGAGGTCCCGCCATCGATTGATGCCGGCGGGATGGGGCCCAAATCCGTCGAACTGGCCGGCCGCTTCGGCGATGGCTGGCACGCGCTAATGCTCACACCAGAGGGGCTGGCCGACCGCGTCGCGGACTTCGAGCGAGGTAGTGAGATGGGCGACATCGACCGCGACGACCAGCGGATAACTGTCTCTGTCGGATGCTGTGCACTCGAGGACCGCGAGCGTGCCCGCTATCTCGCTCGCGAGCATCTGGCATTTTACGTCGGCGGGATGGGGACGTTCTACCGCGAGGCGATGTCCCGCCAGGGTTACGATGAGACGGCAAAGACCATCGCACAGCGCTGGGGGAGCGGCGACAAGGAGGCCGCTATCAACGCTATCGACGACGACGTACTCGATGCCTTTTCGGCCGCTGGGCATCCCGACGAGTGTCGCGAGCGACTGGCTGCCTTCGAGAGAATCGACGGCGTCGACGCGGTCGCAGTGTCGTTCCCGCGGGCAGCCGACCGCGAGGAGATTACGGCGACGACGGAGACGCTGGCAGCGGACTAATCGGTCTGGGCGTCGACGACTTCGTAGGTGATAGAGCCGTCCCGGAGTTTGTCAGTGTGTGCAGAGAGATTACCGGCGACGGAAAGCAAGAGCACGTCGAGTCCTTTCGTCGCCGCTTCGCGGACGGCGTCGGGCGTCGCAAACTCGATGTCAGGAGTCAGTCCAGCACGGCGGGCAACGGCGACGGCCTCAGTTCCGGAGACAGCCACGAGGTCGTGGTCAGTCGCGTACGCACCGACTGCATCGGCGTCGACGCGGCCGCTGCCACCGTTGCGGACCATCGGGACGGAGACGGCTGTCACCGCACCGAGTTCGTAGTCGACGACACCGTCGAAGTCCGTGACGCCGACTTCCTGACCCTCTTTCGCATCGGTGACCGCCACGGCAGTGGCCGATCCCGCGTCACCGGGCGTCGCGTGGAGGTAGCCGTCGCGCATCGACAGCGAAACGCGGTCGCCCTCGGTAATCGAACCGGTGGCGAGTGCGCTCTCAACTTCGACCTGTCCGATAACGTCCGAGGAGACGTGTTCGACGAACGACCGGAGTCTGTCGGTCTGTGAGATGAGCCAGTCGACACCCTCCTTGGTCACCTCGTAGCGACCACGACCGAGTTTCTCGACGTGTGACTGTTCGACGAGTTCCTGTAGATAGTTGCTGACCGCCTGGGAGGTGATACCGATAGCGTCGGCGATTTCCTGCTGGCTGACGGCGGGTTGGCGCTCGGCTATCTCGACGAGTATCTGATACCGCGTCGCGTTGCGCTTGCTCTGGAGTACGTCCGTCTCCCCCGCGGCGTGTTCTGCCATTGCCGGGTCTCAGGACGGATTCCTCAAGTATCTTTGCCAAGCATCTCCCCATAGCCCTGTTATGATGGTATTCGACGGAAATTAAGCAAATTTATTTTTACTATGTAATTTTTGATTGTCCCCACAACCACCTGATTTGAGGTCTGCTGGTGACGGCCAGGTAGCCCCTGAAAGACGAAATGACAACCAATCGCCCCGGAAACGGGCGGCAGCGAGCGTTTTATTATCTTCTGTGAGAATAGAACGCCCGGGATCAGTTATCACCGACACCGATGAAAACCCGTCTCTATCATCCGGTTCGGGGGGCGCGAGAGGGGCGCTTCCTGAGCGGGTCATAGAAGATATCACAGATGATAATGAGCGGGTGCGTGCGGCATTCACCAGCCCCGAGGGGCTCACGCGCATCTCCGGTGAGGCGGAGCGCCGCGTGTCGTTTCCAGTGGTCATGGTCGTCACCGACGAGCGGATACTGTTCGTCGCGGGCGACCAGACTGACGGCGAAATTGGCGCGGACGCGGGGTCGCTGGCGTACGACGACCTTGCGGCCGTCGCAATCGAGGGCACGAACCCGTCCATACTCGCGCTGTCGATGGCAAACGGCGTTCGGTGGGAGTTTCCGCTCCCGGATGCAGACCCCGAGGTCGTCGACAGCGTCGTCCGTCACCTTCGCTGGGTCGGCGAACTCCGGTCACGGCTAGTGGCCTGTCGCAACGACCTGGAACTGGCCGCTGGGGAGATACGAGCGTGTGCCGACGCGATGGACTGGGACGAGGCGGAGGCAGTCTACGCCGAACACCGGGAGTCGCTCGACCAACTCATCGGGGCAGTCCAGTGGACGAAGCCGATAGCCGACGACGTCATCGCACCTGAGTTGACCGAGATGGAGCGAACGCTCGAACGAGCGTACGCACGTCTCTGCATCGAGCACGCCCAGTCGCAACTCGAACTCGGACAACAGCTCATCGAGAACGAGGACTACGACCAGGCGCGGAAGGTGCTCCAGACAGCACAGCAGTACTACGACCGGGCCAGCGGACGCGCCGACGCCATCGAGCGAGGAGATGCGTTCCGCTTCGGAGAGCAGCGAGAACTCCTGGAGGAACTCGACAGGCTGGAGTGGGAAATCGAGGCCGTCGCCGCCGAACCCATCCGCCGAGCACACGAAGCCAAAATCATGGGCAAAAACGCGACCCAGACCGCAGTCGCCGTCGATCACTGGGAGACTGCGTTTCGCCGGTACGGCAACGTTCTCACGCTGGACTGGGGTACCGAGGGTCGGAGCTTCGCCGGCGACCCCGCCGAGATTCGCGCGGAGATGCACAGAGCGGCAGCCACGCTGGTCGATATCCACACCACGCTGGCACGCACGAAGTGGAACGAGGGCGTCACACTGGAGCGCAACGACGATATCAAGAACGCGCTCAGGGCGTGTACCGACGCCACGGACCACCTCGACCGTGCGGCTGAACTCGCTGCGGAGTTCCGTCCCGACGACGCATCCGCCGTCGAACAGCGCCGCGACGAGATGAAGTCGACACTCCAGGAGATGCGCGACACCGGAACAGTCGACAGTAACGACTCGGAGCCGTCAGACCCCGATTCAGGAGACCAGGCGGCCGACACCGAACAATCAGCGGCGGAGCCAGCAGCCGAGAGCGAACAGTCGCTGAGGGAGGCGGAGGACCTGCTCACCCTCGACACACATCAGGAAATCACGTTCGACGCGACAGTCGAGGGAGAAGTCGGCGACGACGGGCGTCGAGACCAGCGCGACCGCGGTGACGAAGAGACAGGGAACGAAGGCGACAGCGAGCGACATGACGATAGGGAACGAGTGGATGGAGACAGTTCTGAGACCGTCGTTCACTCGGACGGGTCAGAGTAGCACTGCTCGTCTCGGACGAGCGTGATGCGTACAATCTTTATATCGGACGCACGGAGTGGTGAGTGCACTACCACAGCGCGTGCGAGGGTAGCCAAGCCTGGAAACGGCGGCGGACTCAAGATCCGCTCCCGTAGGGGTCCAAGGGTTCAAATCCCTTCCCTCGCATCGCAAGATGCGGAAGATCGGAGCGATCTTCCCTCGCAAAACTTCCTGAAGGCGACAACAGATAGTCACATCACAGCCAAATCCAGCGACAGACGAAGGATCCGCTCCCGTAGGGTCGTCGTGAGCAACGAGCGGCAGCGAGTTGCGAACGACGGCTCGGAAGACGAACGGAGTGAGTCTTCCGGTGGTCCAAGGGTTCAAATCCCTTCCCTCGCACTCTCCGACCCGAGCAAACGCGAGGGTCGTGAGGTGCACGCGGAAGGGTTTGAACGACAGGGCGGCGCTGCCGACCGGGTTGTTCAAATCCCTTCCCTCGCACTGTTGGCCACTGCGGCCCCTCGCAATACAGTGCGCGGAAGACCCGCGAGGCCGACCGAACGGGAGGCCTCGATGCGAGCGGGGAGCGCGACGCGCGACCCGCGAGCGGAGCGGTCTTCCCTCGCAAATTTCCACCGGTAACCACCTCCTGAGGGTGTGGTAACGCCCCACATTAACATCATGAATAATCATTATACTTATTACCGACCAACCCATCAGGGAGTGTAGAATCTTCATGATTCCTCATGGAGGTTCGGCACCATCCAAGAATCTGGATGGTGAGAGAGTACCCATGTACGAGCACTTCACCGACGCCGAGAACACAGGAGCGCCCCTCGTGCCGATGTTCGAGGAACCAGAGCAGATGGCCACCGACGGTGGCAGCCAGTGGCCCACAGCGTACGAGGAGGTAGTTCTGAGTCACCGACTCAGCGAGTGAGACGCTCTCCGACAAGACGGTCAATTTTCGAGCAGCGCCTGTGAGTCCGGAAGCCAGTTGTCTGCCCCGAAAGCGATGATGCTAACTATCCACGCATACCAGCGGGTAGTATGACAGACGCGACTCGTCGGGCGGCGCTGGCAGAGCGTGCGGCCCGGGCCGGTGGTGTGGTCGCACGCGAAACCTTCCGCGAGGACCTGCTCGTCGAGACCAAATCGGACAAGAACGACGTGGTCACCGAGGCAGACCGGGACGCCCAGCACCAGGTCGTCTCGACCATCCGCAACGAGTTCCCGACGGACACGCTCGTCTGCGAAGAAGACGCGACGCCGCCAGGCGAGAACGTCGACCTCCAGAAGTCCGTCCCCGAGTCAGGACGGGCCTGGATTGTCGACCCCATCGACGGGACGGCGAACTACGTCAGAGGCATCCGCTTTTGGGGAACCAGCGTCGCCGCCGTCGTCGACGGGAACCCCGTTGGCGTTGCAACCTACCTCCCCTCGGAAGGGGACCTCTACGCTGCTGGGCCGGAGAGTGTTACCTGTAACGGGACCGTCCTGAGCGTCAGCGAGCGGACCGACCCCGAGACGTTCGCCGTCGGGCTCATCGGCTGGTGGCCGACGAAGGGCGGGGACGCCTACGCCTCACTCTTTCGGGCCGCCGCCGACCGCTTCGGTGACCTCCGTCGGCTGGGCTGTATGCAGGGTGTCCTCACGCTGGTCGCGAGCGGCGGCCTCGACGCGGCATTCATGCCAGAACGGCCCCACCCGTGGGATGCCGTCAGCGGAGTCCATCTCATCCGGCGGGCCGGCGGGACGGCGACGGATATTCACGGCGAACGCTGGCGTCACGACAGCGAGGGACTCGTCGTCTCGAACGGCGAGGCCCACGATGTCGTTCTCGATGCAGTTCGGGACGGGACAAGTATCGAGGCCGCGGACTGACCGGCGACTGACGGCGGTTTGTACGTGTATGGACGGCGCACTGGACCGGAATTTTAACCACCGCGGACCCCGGCGTGAGCTATATGGACGTACTGGACGAGTACGGTGTCAGTCCCGAGCAGGCGTGGCTCGCGACGTTCGTGACCAGCATCGTCGCGCTCGCGGGGGGTGCGGTGGTGTTTACTGAGCAGGTTTACTACGGCTTCATCTGGCGATACTTCTGGGGACCGGTCGCTGCCGACGCCGAAGGGGCACAGTGTGCAGCATATCTCAGAGACAGCGGCGAAGTCGTCTTCAACCCCGCCGCCGGCTGTGCCGCCGTCGAGAACGCCTACGTCGCCGAACCCGGCTATACGACAGTCTCAACTGTCGGGTACATGATCGTGCTCGTCTTCATGCTCTGGGGTCTCTACCTGCTCCTCCAGCGGTTCGACCTCCGACCGTACTCGAACTTTTTCCTCTCGCTCGTGCCGTTCATGCTCTTTGGCGGTGCGCTCCGGGTCGTCGAGGATTCGTTCGTCGCCGCCCAGCGTGCAGGCGCTGACCCCGCTGTCGGCTTTCCCGCCTCTGGCGCGCTCATCAGTCCGTTCATCTACTTCACAGTCTTTTTCGTCACGCTGGCAGCCTTCCTCCTTGCGCAGTGGCTCCAGTGGAACGACTACACCGACACCTACACCTACCCGCTCGGAGTGATTGGTGCCGGCATCTTCCTGCTCACCGCGGGCTATCTCACGATGCTCTCGTTCACGAAAGAGTACGTCGGATGGTACCCGCTCGTGACGGTCACGACAGTCGGTCTGGCGACGCTGCTCGCGGTCGGTGCATACTACGGGCTCGACCGATACGCGCCCGAGGTCAACGCCGGCACCGGAACGATGGGTCTGGTCGTCGTCTGGGGCCACGCTATCGACGGCGTCGCCAACGTCATCGCCTCGGACTGGACAGGAGTCTTCGGCATCCCTGGCGAGGGATACTCCGCGAAACACGTCGTCAACAGGATAATTATCGACGTAACCAACGCTGTCCAGCCAGCGTGGCTGACCGATATCATCGGCGATTCCTGGACCTTCCTCGCCGTGAAGCTCGTCGTCGCCGTGCTCATCCTCTCGGTGTTCGACGAGCAGTTCTTCGACGAGAGTCCCCGCTATGCGGTGATGTTACTGATGGCGATTCTGGCAGTTGGACTGGGACCGGGGACCCGCGACATGATTCGCGT
This sequence comes from Haloarculaceae archaeon, assembly GCA_036625595.1. GTDB lineage: Archaea > Halobacteriota > Halobacteria > Halobacteriales > Haloarculaceae > Salinibaculum. The sequence continues at coordinate 20,735 of JAZKTK010000013.1, forward strand.
TACCCTGGCTATCTAGAACGTCTCGGCGTTTTCCAGGGCTGCTTCGGGGTAGTGACGCGTCCCGCACTCCGGGCACTCGGCGACGGTAATCCCGCTCGCCCCCGCTGTCGCAACTGTCGTTCTGGCCAGGTCGTGGCCACAGGCTGTACACGGAAGATCGAACTCTGAAACCATGGCAACTCTGAGGTGGCGAGGAAACTGCGACCGGCCCCCTCGTGTGAGATGTGAACGTGTACCATTATAAAATCGTATGAAATCACACGTTCAGGTCAGAAAGAGGATAGAATGCCTCCTGTGATACTCAGGGGAACGGGTGGTGGTCGCGGTCCAATCTGGGTTCAAAGCCCATCTCCGCGGGGACCGTCTCGGCGCGCTCGCCGAAGTAACTCTGGCCGAAAAAGAGCGGTTGTGCCTGCGGGACGAGTACGCGAACGGCCTCGAATCCGAGATGTGCCACATCGCGAGTCGTCGTCCTGACCCCATACGCATCGAGGTCGGCCGAATCAAGACGGTCCAGCACCGCATCAAGTTCGTCTCGGCCCTCGGGAACCTCGTCGGGACCGACACTCTCGGCGGGAATTTCGCCGTCGGCGTCGACGTACTCCTGAACTGCGGGCGGGAAATCGGCGTAGCGACCGATTTCCCCGCTCGCCCCGGCAGCATCCTCGGGCCCCATCCCACGCAGTTCCATCCAGTTCTGGAGTGCCTCCGCGAGCGCTGACTGCGCGGCTGCAGTAACGTCGAGGTCCGCCCCAGACCCCGCGGCGAACCCGGGCCACTCCTCGCGGTGGACCGCTGCCACGACGACCGGAACGTCTACGTCCTGTGTCACAAGCAGCGTCGAGACGTCCAGTCCTTCCGAGTCAGCACGCCGTCGGAGCGTCTCGACGTCCTCGTCTTCGATGGCGAGTGCGAGCGGGTCGAACGTCGAGTACCACGACAGCATCGTCGCATCGCGTTCGATAACCTCGTAGAGTCCCGCCAGCAGCGCCTCGGTCCCCGAATTGCCAAGTCCTAACCCCGTCGTCACTGGCGGACGGTACTGACGAGACGGGGGCGGATAGTGGACGAACTCCGCCGGGAGCGGGACCGACTCGCCGGTCGACAGGTTCTCGCCGACGACCCACGGAATATCGGCGGTCGGGTCCGGGTCGGTCTGGCAGACGAACGAAGCGGGGTCGACGGCATTCTGAATACCGTTCGGGGGCGCTGATTTGAACTCGTCGAGATGGTAGATACCGGCACAGTAGCGTTCGAGTGCCTCTCCGAGTGCCTTCATGAACGCGGCGTCCCACCCGGCGTCGACACCGGCGGCATCACGGGCCGCGCTGACATCGCTGAATCCGGCGGTGTCACAGCTGTGAGCCAGATAGTACGGGACCGGGAACGACTCGGCTTCACCGATTTCCTGCACGATACCGAGCTGGTCGTCGACGGCCCGCTCTGCGCGACCGAGCGCGTCTTCGAGACTCCGGTCGACGGAACCGTCGTCGAGAGAGCGACTGCGCCCAGTGTCACACGCACAGTTCGGGAGCGGGAGAAATTCGCGCCGAGCGTGGGGAATCTCGACAACTTCTCCGAACAGCTCACCATCGTCGGCCAGATAGCGAGCAGCCTCGCGCCCACCGACAGCCCCGGCAAAGCGGGCAGTGTGGGCTGGCGGCGCGGCAGCAGGCTCGGCCTGTGGGTCAAGATTCGCACTGACGCGGCCGCTCAGACACTCATAACAGGCCGTCTCGGGGCCAAAGCCCGCGACAGCTGCGTCGACGACCGGGAACCCACCCACACCGCCGAGTTCGACAGCAATCCAGTGGGCGCCGGCGTCGAGTGCGTGCTGGTTCGCGCGTTCGAAAACCGTCTCACCGGCCTGCCCGACGACGACCGTCAGGTCGTGGTCCGGGAGCTCGGCGGCATCAACTGTCGCGGTGTCGACATCCACATCCCCGAGCGCCGCCTCGACGGCCGCGACGGCAGGGCCGGACCCGACGATACCTACAGACATAGCTATCCGCACGGCGGGCGGGGGCAAAAATACTGGCGTCTCCAGTGCCGAGTCAGGCCAGCATCTCCTGGGCGATGCCGGCCAGTTCGTCCGCGTCGGCATCTTCGAGACGCTGGGAACCCAACAACAGTCGGAGACGCGGCCGACCCACGTCGATGGGGACCTTCTCCGTGGCGACCAGGCCATGCTCTTCGAGACGGGTTTTCGTCCGCGAGAACGTTGCCTTGCTGGCGACGCCCACATCCTCACCCCACTTGCTGATGTCGTAGAGAAGTTCACCGTTCTTCGCGGCAACGAGCAGACTAATCGTCACCTCGTCGAGACCGTCACCGTCGCCACGGGCGGTCTCCAGTGAGTCGAGAATGGCCTCGAAGTCCGCAGCAACCTGTGGTCCGAGGTCTTCCTCCAGGGTAGCCATAACCCGAGAGCGTGGCGGTGTCCGAAGCGTGAACGTCGGTGCGTCGGCCCACCGCTCGTCGTAGTCGTCGTACGTCGCCTCGACGAATGTCTCGTCGGTCGTGGCCAACCCAGCGGCCTGGTCTCGACTTTCGACCAGCGAGACCACCGACCCACCCGAGAGAACGAGCGAACTGTTTGGAACGTCTTGCAGTGTCCTGACGGATAGCACCCCCGACTCGATGAGGTCGGCGACCGCACTCGCAATCAAAAAGTCGTCCATCAGGTCTTTAAGTGGTTCCTGTGCTGCAAACAGCCGGACATGTGTCGGTTCAGAAAGCTCACCGATAACAGCGACGAGGTTACTAATTGCAGCACGTGATGGATTTACAATGATTATATCGTTATCAGCTTGAGAAAGAGCGTCATACAATACGTCACCAACAGAATCTTCTAAAACATTCGAGCGAATCATTCTGGTTATCATCTATGCTGTTTTTGGTATTTAATTTTACTGGCCGGCGTTATGAAATCTGAGAATAGAGGGTCCAACCGTAACGCGGGATAACCCCAGACGCTGAACAAAGGTCGGAAAAGAGATGACGGGTCAGAACGAATCTCGGGCAACAGCACGAGCGGCTACACGGTGGCTGGGAGCGACAGAACCAGCAAAAAACACGGTAATTAGAGTCCGGGGACGCTGTCCTCGGCTTCGAGCAGTTCGTGATAGCGGTTTCGGATGGTCACTTCCGAGATGTTGGCGACCTCCGACACCTCGCTCTGGGTGACCTTGTCGTTGGTCAGCAGCGAGGCGGCATAGACGGCCGCAGCGGCGAGTCCGACTGGAGACTTGCCTGAGTGGACGCCTTTCTCTTTTGCGTTCTGGAGGAGCTGGCGGGCTCGTCGCTCGACTTCCTCGGTGAGGTCCAGGTCCGAGGCAAAGCGGGGGACGTAGCTCTCGGGGTCAGCAGGCTGGATTTCGAGATTCAGTTCGCGGACGACGTAGCGGTAGGTCCGGGCGATTTCGTCTTTCTCGACCCGGGAAACGGTCGCGATCTCGTCCAGTGAGCGGGGGGTCCCTGCCTGGCGGGCGGCGGCGTACAGCGACGACGTGGCGACGCCCTCGATAGAGCGACCGGGCAGCAAGTCTTCGTCAAGTGCGCGCCGGTAGATGACACTTGCCGTCTCCCGGACGTTCTCGGGGAGGCCGAGGGCGGAGGCCATCCGGTCGATTTCGCCCAGCGCCTGCTTGAGGTTGCGCTCCTTGGAGTCGCGGGTCCGGAAGCGCTCGTTCCACGTCCGGAGCCGCTGCATCTTCTCGCGCTGTCGGCTGGAGAGGGCGTTACCGTAGGCGTCTTTGTCCTGCCAGCCGATGTTCGTCGACAGCCCCTTGTCGTGCATCATGTTCGTCGTCGGCGCGCCGACCCGACTCTTCTCGTCTTTCTCTTTTGAGTCGAACGCACGCCACTCCGGACCTGGGTCGATTTCGTCCTCTTCGACGACCAGGCCACACTCCTTACAGACCGTCTCGCCGTGTTCACTGTCCGACGCGAGGTTGCCGCCACACTCTGGACAGACTAGCTCCTCGTCGGCTGTCTGTTCGTCTTCTTCTTCCTCTTCTCGTTCGCGCTCGCGCGTGTAGCGTCTCGTGGTGGTATCGGTCATTTTGAACTGAGTTACGGGATGGTACCCGAAGAACGCCTGATTGCGTACTTTTGTTGGGTACCGAGCAACTTAAATTCTTTGGCTGTTTAGCCCGCGAGAGCGCGTTTCTCGCCGATTTTCGGGTATCGAAACCCTTACCGACCGGCCAGTCCATCCCACTTTTATGAGCGACCCCGCCGTCGACCCCGACGAAGTCGGTCACGTCGCCGACCTCGCGCGGGTAGACCTGACCGAGGAGGAACGCGAAGAGTTCGCCGAGCAGTTCGCGGACATCCTGGCGTACTTCGAGACCCTCGACGACGTGCCGGAAGTCGAGCGCGAACCGGAGTTGACGAACGTCATGCGCCCTGACGAAACCCGGGAGAGCCTCAGCCAGGACGAAGCGCTCCGGAACGCCGAGGAAACCGAGGACGGCTACTTCAAGGGGCCAAAGGTATCATGAGTACGAACTACAACGGCTACGTCACCGAAGAAGAAATCGTCGGCAGCGACGACGGACCACTCGCTGGCAAGACAGTGGCCGTCAAGGACAACATCTCCACGAAAGGCGTCCGGACCACCTGTGGCTCCGCGATGCTCGACGACTACGTCCCACCGTACGATGCCACCGTCGTTCGGCGACTCAAAGAGTCGGGGGCGACCATCCCTGGCAAGACAAACATGGACGAGTTCGGGATGGGGACGACGACCGAAACCTCGGCGTTCGGCGCGACCGAGAATCCCGCCGCCGACGGCCACGTCCCGGGTGGGTCCTCCGGTGGCTCTGCTGCCGTCGTGGCCGCTGGTGACGCCGACCTGGCACTGGGAACCGACACTGGCGGCTCCGTTCGCTGTCCCGCTGCCTTCTGTGGCGTCGTCGGCATCAAACCCACCTACGGGCTCGTCTCGCGGTACGGCCTGATTGCCTACGCCAACTCGCTGGAGCAGATTGGCCCACTCGCGCCGACTGTCGAAGAGGCCGCAGAACTGCTCGAAGTCGTCGCTGGCCCGGACGAGAACGACGCAACCACGCAAGACGCCACGGAAAACGGCACTGACTACGACTTCGCCGCCGCCGCGGACGGTGATGTCGAGGGGCTCTCCATCGGCGTCCCCACAGAACTGGTCGAGGGTGCCGACGAGGAAGTCGTCGAGACGTTCTGGGACGCCATCGACGAACTCGAAGCCCAGGGTGCGAGCTATCACGAAGTCGAGTTACCGAGCGTCGAGCACGCAGTCGAGGCCTACTACGTCATCGCGATGAGCGAAGCGTCCTCGAATCTGGCACGCTTCGACGGCGTCCGCTACGGAACCAGCGGGGGCTACGAGGGCAACTGGAACGACACCTTCGCGAAAGCTCGCGAAGAAGGGTTCGGCCCGGAGGTCAAGCGTCGCATCCTGCTGGGGACGTACGCGCTCTCTGCGGGCTATCAGGACAAGTACTACAAGAAAGCACAGGACGCCCGCGCCTGGGTCAAGCAGGACTTCGACGAGGCGCTCTCGGAGGCAGACGTGCTCGCCTCGCCGACGATGCCTATCCCGCCGTTCGAACGCGGCGAGAGCCTCGACGACCCGCTGAAGATGTACCTGGCCGACGCCAACACGACGCCGGTCAACCTCGCCAACCTGCCGGCAATCTCCGTTCCCGCTGGTGAGACAAGCGACGGGCTGCCGGTCGGATTGCAGCTAGTCGGCCCGGCATTCGGTGAGAAAACTATCATTCGAGCCGGCAGTGCGCTGGCATAGCAGCCAGAACAGCAAGAAACGCTTACGCTTCGTCGAGAACGCTGTCGTAGACCGACTGGAGTCGGTCGACGGCGTGTTCGGCGCTCGTCCGCTCGCGGCGGTCGAGACAGTGGCTGCGCAGTCGGTCGCGCTCGTCGAGAGTGCGTTCGATAGTGTCCCGGAATGCCGCCACGTCGTCTGCTGGCGCTTTGTAGCCGTTTTCGCCGTCCGTGATAGTGTCGGCGAGCGCGCCTGCGTCGACGCCCGCGACCGGCGTGCCACAGGCGTTTGCCTCCAGTGCGACCAGGCCCTGTGTCTCGACGGGACTCGGGAACGCGAACACGTCCAGCGACGCGTAAAACGCAGAGAGGTCCTCGCGGTCGAGAAAGCCCAGAAAGCGGGCGTTCACGCCGGCCTCGGCCGCGGCCGCTTCGAGGTCCTCGCGGGCCGGCCCGTCACCGCCGAACACGAGCGTTACGTCGCGGTCCAGCCCGTCGACGGCTGCGACGACGTTGTGCAGTCGTTTCTCGTAGCCGTGGCGGCCAGTGTAGCCCACCAGCGGTCCGTCAGGAAGGTCGAAGCGCTCCCGGAAATCACCAGCTTCAGGCGTGAAAAAGTCGGTGTCGACCCCGTTTGGCACGACCTCGATGTCCGCCGAAACACCGACGGTTTCGCGGACGTGTCGTGCGGTTTTCGGACTCGGAACGACGACGACAGCAGACCGGTTTAGAAAAACCCGTTCGTATGCCGTGGCCGACCGTCGAATCACCTTCTCGATGGTCCCGTTGACAGAGAGATACTCCGCGTACTCTGCCGAGGGGGTGTGGTACGAGGTTACCAGCGGTGCATCGAGCTCTCTTGCCAGCCGACAGCCGCCGATTCCGATGCCAAAGGGGGTGTGAGAGTGAACAACGTCGACGCGCTGAATAGCGTCGGGAACCTGTGGGAGGCCGACACGAAAGCCGTCGTAGAACGGAAATGGGAGACTTCCGACCGGGTGCTCACCGGTTCCAGCGTCGTACTCGCTGTTCGGGTAGACGATATCCATCCGCCCGCCGCGACGCTCCCAGCGGTCGCGCCATGTCTTGACTGTGTAGGTCACCCCATTGACCGTCGGCAGGTACGTATCAGTGAACGCAGCCACCCGCGGCAGTGTCATCCGATAGGGTGTCGTTCATCACACCTCTAATCAGTTGTGACTCGCTCTGGCTCTCCCGCGAGGACGGCATTGTACACTCCTGCGAGTTCCTCGGCGACCCGTTCGATACTGTGCTCGCGGGCCGTCGCCCGAGCGTTGCTGCCCAGACGCTCGCGCAACGCCGGGTTCGCCGCCAGTCTGTCCAGTGCCTCACGGAACTCCTCGAAGTTCGAACAGAGCAGACAGTCCTCACCGTCGGTGTAGAACTCCCGGAACACCGGAATGTCCCGGAGAACGACGGCCTTCCCGCAGGCCATCGCCTCCAGCACCGCGATACCCTGGTTCTCCGCCTTCGTGGGAAAGAGGTAGACGTCACCGGCACCGTACGCACCGCGGATGTCGTCGACCCAGCCGGTGAAGGTGACGTTCTCCGGTGGGTTCCCCGTCCACTTGCGAACGGTCGCGGAGGCCTGCGGACCGGTGTCGTAGGGCCCGAACCACGCAAAGTCGTAGTCAGTCGCCGCCGCGAGTTCACAGAACGTGGTTAGTCCCTTGCGCTCGAAGACGTTGCCAACGGCGAAGACAGTCATTCCGTCGAGGTCGAATCGCTCCCGATACTCTCCGCGGAGCGCGTCGAAGCCATCGAGGGCATCGATGTCGACGCCGTTGGTGACCGGTTTGATAGGTGCCTCGACGGGATACGCTTCGAGCACGCCCTTCGTGTACTCGCTGGGGCAGAGCACGAGGTCGGCCTGCGAGTAGAACCATCGGAGGTAGTATCCGAGCGGCTTTGCGAGGTAGTTCGACCCGCGGAAGCTTTCGGCGAAGTCCTCGCGGGTGACGTGCGAATGGAGGACGAGCGGTACGTCCTCCTGTGCGGCACGGCGGGCAACGGCGATGCTGCCGGGGCCAATCATGTTGCAGTGGGCGAGGTCAAACTCCTGAAAGAAGCGACGGTCTGCGGCGTAGTTCACCGCGGCCCAGGCGGGATGGTCGTCCTGCCACGGTGACGTGAGCACGTCGACGTTCGTCATGTCGAGCGCCTGCCGCTGGTGGTTCACGGAAGTCCCGATGCCGCTCCGGTCGAGACGGTCCTCGAGTTCGAGGTAGTGCAGGACGCGCACGGACGGAGAGAGCGCGGGGGGTAGCAAAATCCTGACGGTGCCGAGCGAACGCAAGCTATACCCGCAACGGGGGCCGAAAATCGCCCGTGAGCATCGCAGCGGAACGCATCGAGCGGTTACACGAACTGGCCCGTGAGGCGACGAAAGCGGGCCACGAGGAGCGTGCACGGCAGTACGTCCGCCGGGCCCGTCGCCTCGCCGAGCGCAACCGCATTCGACTCCCCCGTGAGTTCACTCGGTTCACTTGCGACCACTGTGATGCCTACCTCCGTCCCGGCAAGAACGCCAGAGTTCGACTCCAGAACGGTCACGTCGTCGTGACCTGTGACTGCGGCCACCAGGCACGATACCCGTACCGCGACTGACCATCTCATCCGAGACAGCCCGATAGCAGTTTCAATAATTGTATCTTTGGGGATTGAGAAGATTAATCGTTAACTTTAATAGGTGAACTGCTAACAGTGGTAACGAGCCCGTGAGCGTGACGCGGTGACGTGGACCGACCCGTGGTGGGGTGGGACGCACGGGCTGCCGAGGAGTGTCGTGACCTGGGGAGGTCGCGACTGGCACTGGCACCCAGACACGTCTGTCGGCGGTTTTTCAGCTCTCTGCAGCCACTCCGAAGAGTGGACTTTTAAACCTGCGGACGCCAAATGAACGCAGCATATGAGCGACGCGACCCGTGCACAGCGGATACACGACCTCGACGTGACACTCTGGGTCGGCAAAAACGGTATCGACGTAGTGACCGATGAACTCGACGACCAGCTTGGCGACCGCGAGTTCGTCAAGGTCAAATTTCACCGGGCTGCCCGCGGCGGGACCGACGCCGAAACGCTCGCGGCAGAGCTAGCGGAAAGAGTCGGTGCGACTGTCGTCCAGACCCGTGGACATACGGCGGTGCTAGAGAGATGACACCGCTCCAGGCTAACACCTGGATTGCGGAACAACTCGCGAATTTCGATATCCCGGCCGCCGATGCAGTCGGGTCGGCAGTGACGTTCGTCGTCGCGTTCGTCGCGCTCTATCTCGGCAGCAAGATATTCGTCCTGCCCGTCGTGCGTCGGTTCCTCAACCGTCGAGACCTCGACGAGCACGCAAAAAAGCCGCTTCTCAAACTGACCAGCATCGTGCTTTCGTTCGCCGCAGTCGCGTTTGCGTTTACGTTTGCCGGGTTCGGTAACATCCTCACCGCCATCGCCACAATCGGTGCGGCGGCGACGCTCGCTATCGGCTTTGCGATGCAGGACGTGCTGGCGAATTTCGTCGCTGGCATCTTCATCTACACCGACAAGCCGTTCCGCATCGATGACTGGATAGAGTGGGATGGCAACTCCGGCGTCGTCGAGGACATTAGCCTCCGCGTGACGCGAGTTCGGACGTTCGACAACGAACTGCTGACGGTGCCAAACTCCCAGCTCACCGACGGCGTCATCAAGAACCCGGTCGCTAAGGATAAACTCCGTCTGAAGTTCGTCTTCGGTATCGGCTACGACGACGACATCGACAAAGCGACCGAAATCATCATCGAGGAAGCTGAAAAGCACGACGAGATTCTTGACGACCCCGCTCCCTCGGTGCGCCTCATCGAGCTCGGAGACTCCTCAGTCGGCCTCCAGTCACGTATCTGGATTGCCCAGCCCTCGCGTGCGGACTTCGTGAAGACCCGCGCCGAGTACGTCAAAGCGGTCAAAGAGCGGTTCGATGCGGAGGACATCAACATCCCCTACCCGAACCGGACCATCGGCGGCGGCCTCGAACTGGAGAACATCCAGGGACTCGCCGAACCTGCCGACGACTAGGCAACTACTTTTTCCCCGTCAGGGGCGCGCTCGCAGAGCGCCCACCTGGACCAGCGTAGTGGCGAAGCCGCCACGTTATACGGTTGCGGGCCGTCAGCCCGCAACCCACTCGGCGAAAACACATAGTGAAAAAAACCTGCTCGCGGCCGGTCGGCCGCTCGCAGGTGCTATTCTAGCCAAAACCACCACCGCACAGCAGTCTGCCCTTTCCCGATTTGACTGACAAGACAGCCTCGCGACCGAGATTGGCGTCAGGCCGCGCTTTCACTGCCGCATCGTACCTGTTTCCGAGACTATCGTTCGAAGAATTGTGGACGGTCTCTCGAGATTGGATAGCTCACCATCCGAAAGTGGCCGTAATGGCCACCCAGAAACACTCTGTGGCAGCTTCAATGAGATGGTTGCTACCGGAAAATGGGGCGGTGTTTCACCCATGGTAGTGTCTAACAAATTAAGAAATATTTATATTAGTTCGACACCAATTTTCAGGTCCCTGCGAGCGTGCGGGGACACACTGGACGCCCACGGGCTAGATGGGCTGTTGGCGTTCGCGTCAGCAGTCGAGACGGTCCGGGGTAGGGGCCGCAACCGAAGACCGATAACACGGCACCGAGGATACGGCTCCGAAGGAGAAGCGAACCGGTCCATCGCTCGGCCACCATGGTGGCCGTGTGCAAAGGCCAACTACCGGAGTACCCGTAAGGGGGCTTCGGGAACACCGACGGCAAAGTCAGTGTCACGCTGGCTGAAGTCTGTCCGTGTGGCAAGGCCCGTGAAAACCGGGCTAACGACCATCTGGTCAAACGTCGGTGGAAATCCGACTAAAGCCAGGACAGGCAATTGCCGGTGAGAGTCCGGCTAACGCTGTCGCCGGCCGTACGGACCGGGGAAAACGTCTCCCGTCCAGGTCCTAGCCGTCGCCCGCAGGTTTCTCAGTATTTTACTCTCGCAGCGATTCGTGTGGCTCACATTCCCCGTTCTTTCAGGAGAGACACCCGACGGTAAGAAAAGTAGTATAGTATGAATGCGGACAACCGGGGTGGCCCGGCGTTCGGGCGTGGGTAGTCCCGCGTGCCTCCTCCACCCCGCGACCCTGCGAGCGACAGCTGTCCGAGGGTGCGCTGCTCGCTTCCGCGCCTGACGCGGTACCCTCGATTAACCACGCGGGTCCACCCCTGCAGGTGGTTCCACGTGGACCGCCGTCCCCGAAGGACGAGGCTTCTCTGTTGGCTTGCGGGGCCCACGTCCGTCTGACCGGACGCCCCCGGCGTTCGGTCCTCCCTCAAGACCATAGTGGGAGCGGGTGGAGCGGGGCCTAACCGCCCGACCTAGTCCACTCTCAGGTAACGCGCTTCCGCATAAGGGCCTTTCGGAACCGATGGCCGGCGGCGTGTCGTCAGAAAATCCGCAAGGCACGCGCGTACCACAGCGACCCGAGCGGGACGAGCACCGCAATACCAGGCAGCACCCACCGGTGGTACTGCCATATGGTAATCGTATCGACACGCGTCGTCATCGCCCACGCCAGCAACAGTGCGACGATGAACAACCCAAAGACCAGTCCGGCACCAGCGGCCAGTTCGGGGTCAGTGCGGTCCTCACGACCCGCCGCGAGGACGATTATCGTCACCAGCGCGAGAAGCCCAGTGACAAGCGGGCTGATGACACCGGAGCTGTAGTAGAGACCCACGGCACCATCGGCGGCCACGTACGGGTAGACTAGCGCTGCGATGACGCCGAGACAGCCGACAATGCCGACCAGCGGTGCAGCACGCACGCCATCCATACGGGGATTTCCGACCGGGGAGGTGTTAAAAGACGCGGGGTCGAGTCACGGCTCGCCGAACGCGCTCCCCGCCGTCGGCGACTGGAACGTGAGGGTAAAGACGGCTCCGCTGGGGTCGTTATCCGTGACATCGACGCGACCGCCGTAGGTTTCGACCATCGTCTCCACGAAGTACAGTCCGAACCCACTCCCGGACTCGGACCGTGACTCCCCCCATCCGAAGATCTGCTCCTTGGCAGCGTCGGGAACGCCAGGGCCATTATCCGCTACGTCGACAGTCACGGTATCGGCACCCTCACGCACTCGCACTGTCAGGTGCGGTTCTGCCGAGTCGTTGTGCTCGATAGCGTTCGAGAGAACATTTCCCAGTACTGCCGGCAACATATCGTCGGCGACGATACGGACATCGTCGGGAATCTCGGCGTCGACTGCCACGCTGTCGTCCATCGACGCGACGTGGTCGAGACGGTCACGGAGTGTCGCAGAGAGGTTCGTCGGAGAGAGCGCCAGTTCACTGCCCTCGACGACAGCATCGAGCATGTGGCGGACTTTGCCCGTGAGTTCGATGACATCGTCGCTCCAGGAGAGAATTGTCTCCGCGCGGTCCGCGGCCTCTCCGTCGACATCCTGTTCGAGGAGCTGAGCGTTGCGACGGATGACCTCCATCCCGTTGCCGACGTCGTGGCGCAACACGCTGTTGAAAAATTTCATTTGCTCAGTCTGCTCGCGCAGAGCGAGTTCCTGTTTCTTGCGCTCGATAGCGTACCGAATCGCGCGCAGTAACAGACCCGAACCCAGGTCGTCCTTGGGCAGGTAATCCTGTGCCCCCTGCTGGATTGCCTCGACTGCCGTCTCCTTGTTGTTCAGACCTGTGAGGACGATAACTGGCACCTCCGGAACTTCCGGAAGAAACGAGGCTAGCGTCTCGCCACCCGTACACTCGGGCAGTCCGAGGTCGAGTAACACGACGTCGAACGTCGACGATTCGACGGCAGCGAACGCCGCCTCCAGGCTCTCGACGTGGGTGATTGCCTGCTTGTCTGGCACTCCCGGAAACGACCCCTTCTGGAGGTGATGCTCGACAAGTTTCGCGTCGCCGGGATTGTCCTCGACGAGCAGCACCGCCAGCGCTGTCTCTTCTGCCCCCATGTCACTTTGGTGGCATTTTCACGACAGAGAACCAGAAGTCCTCGATTCGCTCGACGATATCGACGAACCCGTCGAAGTCGACCGGCTTCGTCAGATAGGCGTTTGCGTTGAGTTCGTACGAGCGGACGACATCTTCCTCGGCCTCGGAACTCGTGAGGACGACGACCGGTATCCGCCGGAGTTTTGGGTCAGCCTTCATATCTTCCAGTACCTCTCGACCGTCTTTTTTGGGCATGTTGAGGTCCAGTAAAACGAGGTCTGGTCGTGGCTCGTCGGCATACTCACCATCCTGACGAAGGAACTTGATGGCCTCAATGCCGTCGTTGGCAACATGGAGGTTGTTGAGAATGTTTCCATGGTCCAGCGCTTTCTCTGTCAATCGAACGTCTCCCGGATTGTCCTCTGCGAGCAAGATTTCTATCGGCTCACCTTCGGTTGGTGCCACGACTAAACCACCTGGTACGTGCCGAATAGTTGGCGACCGGCGTGTTAATTGTTCCGCCACGAAGTCTGTCACCGAACGTGGATGTGTCACCACTTTTTATCCGTCATCGGCTGTGGATATCGGCCAATGGAGTTGAGCAAACGGACGTGGCTGGGGCTGACCACGGTTCTGTCGCTCGTGTTGACTGGTATCGTCGTTCGCGACATTCTCATCGACTGGGGCCTCGAGAACAAATCCCTCTGGTCGACGCTGGCAGAGAACGCGATTCCGGCTGCCCTCGCCATCACTATCGCCGCTACGGGATACACAGTGTATGTCAGCCGCGACAAACAGTACATGCGGACGCTGACTACCTGGCAGTATCTCGGCGCCACCGGAATTCTTGTTATCGCACTCGAAGTGGTCGGTCTCCAGGTAATCCAGGGCGAACTCAAGCCACAGCTCATCGTCTCACAGATGACAGTTGGCGGAGCCATCGCCGGGACGCTGGTCGGGTACGCCAACGCTCGTTCGGGCGAAGCCCGCCAGACCATCGAAGCCGAGCGCGATAAGTTCGGTGCACTGTTCGAAAACACCCCGTCAGAGGGGGCCGAAGTCGAGGTGGTCGGCGACGACGTCCTTATCAGAGAACCGAACAGCTCGTTCGAGCAGACGTTCGATTTCAACAGTGACGCCGGTGCGAATAGACGCCTATTCGAGACCGTCACTCACGACAGTGAACTCCAGAACGAAATCCGGCGGCAAATCGTAGCCGGCGAAGAGTTCGAGGCAGAACTACACACCGCAACAGCCCGCGGGCCGAGGGACTTCCGGCTCCGTGTGGTTCCCTTCGACGACAACCAGGCGTATCTTCTCTACACCGATGTGACAGAGCTCCAGCAGACCAAAGCGGAACTCAAAGACACCATCGACCGGCTTGAACAGTCGAACCAACGTCTCCAGCAGTTTGCCTACGTCGCCTCCCACGACCTCCAGGAACCAGCGCGGATGGTCTCCAGTTACGTCACGCTGTTGGACCGTGAGTACAGGGACGACCTCGACGCTGAGGCTGCGGAGTACATGGAGTTTGCTATCGACGGAGCCGAACGAATGCAGGACATGATAGACGCGCTGCTGGACTACTCACGGGTCCGGACAGATGCTGCGGCGTTCACAGAGACGAACGCCGAGGAGGTGTATTCGGAGACACTCGCAGACCTCGGATTGCTCATCGACGAACACGACGTGACAGTGAATGCTGACGACCTGCCGACCGTCGAGGCAGACAGAAACCAGCTCGGCCAACTGCTTCAGAACCTCATCGAAAACGCCATCCAGCACGGCGGCAGCGAGATTCACATCGGTGCCACTCAACACGAGGACGAAGTGGTATTTTCCGTCAGTGACGACGGGCCTGGTATCCCCGATAGCCAGCAGGAGAGAATCTTCGAAATCTTCGAACAGGGGAGCCGCGACGACGAAGGGACTGGTATCGGTCTCGCAATCTGTGACCGCATCGTGTCGCGACACGACGGCGAGATGTGGGTCGAGTCAACGGAGGGCGAGGGAACGACTTTCTACTTCTCGATTCCGGGCTGAGAAGGCAGCCGCGTCGACCACAACACCCACGTGTCTACCCCCATTAGGCGCGGATATGGGACTTGGCGGAACCGCAAAGAAGCTACAGACGGTGATGGACTCGGCAGAGAAGCTCTACGCGAAGATGAACGAGATTATCGGCGAGCTCAAAGACCTCCAGCAGGAAGTCGAAGACACCAGCGGACAGGTCGACCACCTCGAGCGTGACCTGGCCGAGCAGCGCGCGCTCGTCGAAGCACTCGCAGCGAAGGAGGGTATCGATATCGAAGCAGTGCTCGAAGACGCCGACCTGCCACCAGAACCTGCCGAAGAAGCCGCCGAGGAGAGTGTATCAGACGAAACTGCGGCCGGGACGGACGTACCGGTCGCTGACGAGTCGAGCGACCAGTAACGAACTACTGGTCGGTCAGACCAGTCGCTGGTGTTCGACCTTGATACATTTGTCCTGAACGACACGCTTGCCGGCCGATTCTGCGCGAGCGGCAGCCTCGTCGTGACGGATGCCGAGTTGGAACCAGACGACACCCGCATCGTCCCGTTCGAGGACGGCATCGACGATGTCGGGGGCTTCCTCGCTCGGTCGGAACACGTCGACCATGTCGATATCTTCGGTGACGTCGGCAAGCGAGTCGTAGGCCTTCCGACCGAAGATTTCGTCAGCGAAGGGGTTGACCGGGATTACGTTGTACCCGTGGTCGATGAGATACTTCGGAATGTCGTGGGCGGCTTTCCCGGGCGTGGTCGAACACCCCACGACGGCGATAGTGTCGAGGGTGAGGATCTCGCGGAGTTCAGCGTCGCTCTCGATTGGCATAGGGAGTCCAACGGTGGGCACGATGAAAAAGATGTGGCGTCAGGGCGTTGCGCTGGCCCCGGGCAACTGAACGGTCAACTCCCGCTGGTCGTCGACTTCGACGATGCCGTCGAACAGCTGTTTCATCGTGTTCATCGCCTCAACGTCGTGTGCCGTCGACTCGATGACGTGGAGACCCAGTGCATCGGCATCCTCGATTCGGCTTGTAAAGACGTGCATGAACCGAAAGACCGTCTGTAAGTCCGAATACATCAGCAGCGTCGACAGCGAGTCCATCAGGATGCGGTTTTGCTGTACGCCACGCTCGGTATAGAATTCCTCGACGAACTCGGAGAATTTGATACCGATACCGGTCATGTCGACGGGAGAAGACGCGTACTTGACCAGTTCTGTATCAGACGCAGAGCGACCCTGATGTTGAGTAACACAGTCGACGACGCCGATATCGGCGTCTGCAGGGGCAACAAGTCGCGACTGGTAATCCGAGATGACGCGGTCCGAACTGTCCCGTGTCGTCACGATAACCGACCCCTCACCGTTAGCCGCCCCGTGAGCGAGAATATCCATCGCGAGCCGGCGCTTACCAGTCAGTGGTGGTCCTGAAATGAGTATGTTCGTTCCAGGGTCGACCGACGTACTGCCAAGTTCCTGACCCAAATCGTACATAGAGAGTGGCCACGGACTGCCCAACGGCGGGCGTCCCTTTGTATGAAGTACGTATCGTCCCCAATATAAATGATTTGTCGTCCCGACAGGAAATACTGAGACGGGAACCGGGGAGTTTTTATCTCGACACCAGTAACTCGGTATCGCGGGCGCTTAGCTCAGCTTGGACAGAGCACTTGGCTTCGGACCAAGATGCCGCG
>JAZKTK010000108.1:0-9739 GCA_036625595.1 Haloarculaceae archaeon
AGCGGGAACCGGAAGACGTTCCAGAGGATGTTCAGGTCCCGCTGCATGTTCTCGATTTCGTCCCACGAGAAGCGCATGTCGTCGCCCTGCGGGTTCACCGAGAGCAAGAACAGGCGCATCGGGTCCGCGCCGTGTTTCTCGATGACTTCCTGGGGCGTGACGACGTTCCCGATGGACTTCGACATCTTCCGGCCGTCCTCGGCGAGCGCCCAGCCGTGCATCAGCACCTCCTGATACGGCACTTCACCGAGTGCGGCACTGCCCATCCCGAGCTGTGACCAGAACCACCCGCGGGTCTGGTCGTGCGCCTCGATGATGAGGTCGGCCGGCCACAGCTCCTCGAAGGCCTCCTCCTGGCTGGGGTAGTTCAGCGTTCCCCAGGTCGCCACCGAAGAGTCGAGCCACACGTCGAAGACGTCCGCGACGCGCGTGTACGTGGTTCCATCCTCGGTGATGGTGAGGTCGTCGACGGTCGGTTTGTGCAGGTCGACCTCGTCGGGGTCGACGTCCTGGTCGACCAGTTTGGCCAGTTCCTCGCGGTCGCCGACCACGAACCATTCGTCCGGGTCGGGGTCCTCGACGCCCTCCGCGGCTTCGCCGCTCCGGTTCGAGGCGCGTTGCGCCTCGCTTGGTGTCCAGATCGGAATCGGAATTCCCCAGTATCGCTGCCGGGAGACGTTCCAGTCTGGCGAATCCTCCACGAAGTTCCGGAAGCGCTCGTCGCGGGCCTCCTGTGGGTGCCACTCGCTGTCGTCGATGTTTGCCAGCAGCTCGTCTTTGATGTCCGAGACGGTGATGAACCACTGGTCGGTGACGATACGGACGATTTCGCTGTCACAGCGCCAGCAGTGCCCCTCGTTGATGCTGTGTCCCTCCTCGCTTGCCAGCAACAGTCCGTGCTCGTCCAGCGTCGCAATCACGTCGTCGTCGGCGTCCCGCACGTACTGGCCCTCGAAGGCACCGGCCTGCTCGGTGAACACGCCGTCGGGTCCGACTGGCGAGAAGACGTCCAGTCCGAGTTCCTGCCCGCGCTCGAAGTCCTCTTCACCGTGCCCGGGTGCGGAGTGGACTAATCCTGTTCGGTCCGCCTCGACGTAGTCGGCGGTGTACACCTGGCCTGCACCCTCGAAATCGGGGTAGTCGGGGACTTCTTCCTGAAGTGGGTGTTCGTACTCCCAGCCCACCAGGTCCTCGCCGGAGAGTTCCTCGACGATGTCCCACTCCTCGTACCCGGCCCACTCGGCGACGTCCTCGGCGACGGCCTCGGCGACGTAGATGAGTTCGTCGTCTTCGTCGCTCTCATCCCCGTAATCTCCACGGATGCCGACGTATGTCAGATCCTCGTCGACGGCGACGAACGTGTTGGCGACGATGGTCCACGGCGTCGTCGTCCAGATGACGAGGTTGCCCTCGCGGTCCGAGAGCGGAAAGCGAACATAAATAGACGGTGCGCCGACTTCGTCGCGTTCGACCTCGTTGTTCGCGATGGCGGTCTCACACCGCGGACACTGGTTGATAGCGCGTTTGCCCTGCTCGACGAGGCCGCGCTCGTGGGCCTGCTTGAATCCCCACCAGGCGGCCTCCATGTACTCGGGGGAGACGGTCTTGTAGGGGTCGTCCCAGTCCATCCAGACGCCGATGGACTTGAAGTCGTCCTGGAGTCCCTCGAGTTGCTCGTCGGCAAAGTCCTTGCACTCCTCGATGAAGTTCTCCTCGCCGTACTCCTCGATGTCCTTCTTCGAGTCGAAATCGAGGCGCTCCTCGACTTTCGTCTCGATGGGCAGCCCGTGCATGTCGTAACCCGGCCGGTCAGTCACGTCGTAGCCGCACATCCGATGATAGCGGATGTAGGCGTCTTTGAGTGTCTTGTTCCAGGCGGTACCCATGTGGGCGGCGCCGGAGGTGTACGGCGGACCGTCCACGAAGAAAAAGGGCTCCTCGTCGGCGCGGTGCTCGACGGTCTGCTCGTAGGCGTCGACGGCCTCCCAGTAGTCGAAAACGCGGTCCTCGACCGCGTGGGGATCGTACTGATCGTCGACGGACCCAAAGCGCGACGGTCCCTCGCCGTCGGCGTCGTCGTGGCTGCTCATATCCAGTCCATCCGGTGCCGTCGGTAAAGACCAATCGGTATCTGCCCCGCGTTCGTGAAACCAACTCTTATTTCGCCCCTCGTAGATACCCGTACATGGTCGCGCTCCCGACGGACCGGATTCCAATTCGTGGTATGGCTATCGGCGCTCTCATCCTTCTCTCGGGGACTATCACTGCTACCCTCGTCAAGGACCCCATACTGCCGGCACTTGTGGCAGCCACCGTGCTGCTGATTTTCCTCCTGGTCGAAAACCGATACGAGAGCGAGGAGTAACCAACCGTCGGGGCCCACCAGTTTGGCGCAGTCGCTTTAGGGCACGAGCGCCAACATCGTACCATGACAACAGCACAGGCGACGGTTGCTGGCGGGTGTTTCTGGTGTGTCGAAGCTGCCTTCGAGCGCGTCCGCGGCGTCGAATCGGTCGTCTCCGGCTACTGCGGCGGCCACGTCGAGGACCCGACCTACGAAGCGGTCTGTGCCGGGACCACCGGCCACGCCGAGGCCGTCCAGATAACTTACGACCCCGAGGAAATCAGTTACGAGGACCTGCTGGAGGTTTTCTTTACCATCCACGACCCGACGACCGAGGACCGGCAGGGCCCCGATGTCGGCTCGCAGTACCGCTCCGGCGTCTACTCCCACGACGAGGAGCAACACCAGATTGTCGAGGACTACATCGACCATCTCGAAGCGAGCGGCGAGTACAGCGGTATCGTCACCGAAGTCGCACCGCTTGAGACGTTCTACGTTGCCGAGGACAAACATCAGGACTACTTCGAGAAACACCCCGACCAGCCCTACTGTCAGATGCAGATTCCGCCGAAACTGGAGAAGATGGAGGCCAAACACGCCGACAAACTCGCCGATTCCTGAATCGCGCCCGATGGCTCGCTTTCCCGACTCGCCAAATCAACTCGCCGAGGACTGCCAGCGCTGTCCCGCGCTCGTCGAGCACCGCGAGTGCATCTCCTGGGGCAACGGGCCCCGTGATGCCAGCATCGTCGTTGTCGGCGAGGCACCGGGCGCGGGCGACCCCAATGCCGACCGCTGGCGGGGCGGTAACTGGACCGGAATGGCTTACACTTCGCGCCATTCTGGCCGACGAGTCCGTGACCTGCTTGCCGACGCCAGTTTTCCGGACTGCTATTTCACGAACGCCGTCAAATGCTTTCCCGCCGATGGGAAGGGGTCGAACCGCGAACCGACGCCCGAAGAGCGGGCCAACTGCCGTCCCTATCTCCGGTCGGAAATCGAGCAGGTCGACCCAGATGCCGTCGTCACGACCGGCAAACACGCCACCAAATCGGTGCTGGCACTGACCGACCACGCGCTCGATGGATTCCTCGATAGCGTTCTGGAACCGCTCGCGTGTTCCGCTCTCGGGGTGACTGTCGTCCCCCTACTTCACCCCTCGTATCAGGATGTGTGGATTCCTCGGATTGGGCACACGCCCGACTCCTACCGGGAGGCTGTCGCGGAGACGCTCGCCGATGTGGCGTCCGTGCGGTGAGTTTTACTTCGTCGCAACCGGGGATACACACATGGCAAACGAACGTGACAGTATCGCGACGGCGCTCACGGCCGTCACTCCGAACTGATGGACCCTCGCGTCAAATCAAGTCTGCTGTGGGGACTCGTCGGCGCGATGGCCTTTCTCGTGCTCGCTCAAGGCTATCACCTCGTCGCCGACGAGTTTCTCGGCGTTGCGCCGATGGGCGTCGGTGCACTCGTCGTACTGGGGATGACGACAGCACTCGCCCACACCGTCCGACCACGACTGGTCCAGAACGAAAGGTCTTAATCGCTCTCCCGCAGAACGTTTGATACGTGCCAGGATGGCCGAACGGTAAGGCGCACGCCTGGAAAGCGTGTTCCCTTCCGGGATTCTGGGTTCAAATCCCAGTCCTGGCGTCTTCTGCTCCGAGCAATACGCGAGGAGCGAAGCGTTTCGTCTGGGATTTGAACACGCGAGTCGCAGCGCGACCAGCGGGAGTGATCGTCTCGCAATCGGTTCAAATCCCAGTCCTGGCGCTTCTTACGCGAACAACACAGCGAGCGACGCGAAAATAGACCGTAAGTGTGATTTGCGTTACCGATTCTGCATCAACCGGTCGAACAGGGTGCTCGCGGAACTCTCGACTTTGCGACTGATCTCGTTGATTCGGAGTGCATTCGAGAACGCCAACATCGTCGGCGGCCACAGTCCGATGAACAGTCCGTACTCTCTGTTTCCACGGACGTAGAACTGGTACCACGACAGGAGGACCGACCCGACTGCTGCGAGAATAATTGGGTCCCTGCCGGTCCGCGCTTCGACTTCCTTGGCTACTTTCTTCTCTTGTTGCGCCATTGGATTTGTACCCACGGCTGGACCGTGTTTTGTTATAGAGGGCCAATTCCTGTCCCGCGCGAGGTCGGGGAGGTAGGAACAGCTTATCGACGATGAGTGCCGTTCCAGTGTGTCTCAGTTGGGGGCTCGTTGCCTGGAATTTTCATTTCGTTAGGATACAATTTATTACGCTGTCTGTGGTATCAACGGGCAGCCTCGTTATGTTTCGACCAGTAAGCAATGTCTACCAGACAATCGACGACGTGCGGCCGCTCGTTCGCCCGACTGGCAACCAGCTCGAAGTGGACCTGCTCCCACCGTACGGTGACCCGGAAGTCAACCTCGTCGGTGAAGCCGGCACCTACGTCGCTGCTGGTATCCTGCTTAATGCTGTCGTTGAGTCCCTCGACCGGTAGGACGATTGCGACCGCAGACCGATGGACATATTTTCACGAGCGGCCGGGTCTCGAACGTGTCCGTGCCGCGCACGCTCCAGTTGCTCGCTGGGAGCCTCTACGCCGCTGCAGCGACGCTGTTCGTCGCGCTGGCGGTGTTCCACCTCGGAAACGGAACCCTCCCGACAGCCATCGCCGTTGGCACTGCCGGTCTCTTCGGCACCGTTGCCGTTGATGCTGGCCGCCGTGAGTTCCGTGACGCCTTTTTTAGTGAGACTGTCGACGCCACCAGTCTCCAGCCCAGTGACGCCGCCGATGCGCTCGCCGTCGCTGTGGCCGGTCCACTCACGTTTTTCATCTCTACCTCTCTCGGACAGGGGCCGGTCGTCGCCTCGGCGCTCGTCGGACTGCTGGCTGCACTCACCGTCGGCGAACAGGCTGCGCCCGCCTACTGTGGCAGTTTCGTCGGTATGGTTTCGACCGCGGTTCTGCCGACGCTTGGTCCAGTCGCCCTCGCGAGTCTCGTCGCCGCGGGCATCTACGTGCTCGCAAAGCGCGTGTTCAACGGCTTCGGTGGGAAACTCGGAACGACAGCGTTCGTCGGCTGTACGGCCGTCATCGTCCCCTCGTCGTACACGTACGCACCTGCGAGCGTGCTCACGGCCGAACTGGCCGTCGCGGCCATCGTCGCCGCGACTATCGGTGCTGTCGCTGCATTTTCACTCAGTGTCCGCTACGATTACGGTGCGGTCGTCGGCTCCGCCGCCGTCGGCCTCGCCGCCGGCTTGCTCGCCCCGCCAGCGTTCGGTCCCGGACTCGGCGGCGTCGTTGCAGCGGCGGCCTTCGCCGGCTCCTTCGTTGGGATGGTTTCGGAGACGCGCTTGCCGTCGCTCGTCCTCGTCGCCGTCGCTGGCCTCCTCAGCGGCCTCGTCTACGTCGGCGTCTCCCCAATTTTTGGCGGCTCCGGTGGCAAACTCGGCACCGTCGCCTTCACCGCGTGTCTCGTGACGTGGGCCGTCGACGCCGCGCTCGACGACCCCCGACTCGCGAACTAACTGCCGCTGCCACTAGTATTATATACAAAAACAACCAGGACCGAAGAGTAGCTCCCAGCTGGGAAATAAAGCGTATCCGACTGTCTTCTATCGGTTAGGCGACTCTAACACGAAATCAGCGGCGAGCAATTTCCACGGGATTTATATAGAACCACATGCAAACCATCTCTTGACTATGAGCCAGCAGCAGATGCAGGGCCAGCCCATGATTATCTTGGGCGAAGACGCCCAGCGAATGAAGGACAAGAGCGCGCAGGAGCACAACATCGCCGCTGCGCGTGCCGTCGCCGAGTCAGTACGCTCCACACTCGGCCCGAAAGGGATGGACAAGATGCTCGTCGACTCGCTCGGCGACATCACCATCACCAACGACGGTGTCACCATCCTCGAAACGATGGACATCGACAATCCGACCGCCGAGATGATTGTCGAGGTCGCTCAGACGCAGGAGAACGAGGCCGGTGACGGCACCACCACCGCCGTCGCTATCGCCGGCGAAATGCTGAAAAACGCCGAAGACCTCCTCGACCAGGACATCCACCCCACGGCTGTCATCAAGGGCTTCAACATGGCCTCCGAGAAGGCCCGGGAAGAAGTCGAAGACATGGCAATCGAGGTCGACCGTGAGGACGAGGACACCCTCAAGAAGGTCGCCCAGACATCGATGACCGGCAAGGGCGTCGAGCAGCACATGGAACTGCTCTCCCGGCTCGTCGTCGACGGCGCGCAGGCAGTCACCGTCGAGGCAGACGACGGCTCCTACGTCGTCGACCTGGCCTACCTCAACGTCGAGACCCAGTCCGGCCGCTCCGCGGGCGACTCGGAACTCCTCGAAGGCGCTGTCGTCAGCAAGGACCCCGTCCACGAGAACATGCCCGTCGACATCGACGACGCCAACGTTCTCCTCGTCGACTCGCCACTGGAAGTCGACGAGACGGAAGTCGACACCTCCGTCAGTGTCACCGACCCCGACCAGCTGCAGGACTTCCTCGACCAGGAGGAAGCCCAGCTCCAGGAGATGGTCGACCAGATTGCCGACCTCGATGTCGATGCCGTCCTCTGTCAGAAGGGCATCGACGACATGGCCGAGCACTACCTCGCCAAAGAGGGTATCCTCGCCATGAAGCGCGTCAAGAAATCGGACATGCAGTTCCTCCGTGAAGTCGTCGACGCCAACATCGTCTCGGACCTCGAGACGGCGACGGCAGACGACATCGGCAGCGGGACCATCACCCGCGACGAGGACGAAGAGCTGTTCTACATCGAGGGTACTGGCGACCAGTCCCACGGTGTCACGCTGTTGCTCCGCGGCTCGACCGACCACGTCGTCGACGAGATCGAGCGCGGCGTCACCGACGCACTCGACGTCGTCGCCAACACCATCAGCCAGGGGACCGTCCTCCCCGGCGGCGGCGCGCCGGAAGTCGAACTCGCTGCTCGTCTGCGTGATTACGCCGACGGTATCAGCGGTCGCGAACAGCTCGCTATCGAGGCTTTCGCCGACTCGCTGGAAGTCGTCCCGCGCGTGCTCGCTGGCAACGCCGGTATCGACTCCATCGACACGCTCGTCGACCTCCGCGCTGCCCACGAAGGTGGCGACGCACGCGCCGGCCTGAACGTCTTCTCCGGCGACGTCGTCGACACCTACGAGGCTGGCGTCGTCGAACCGGCCCACGCGAAACGGCAGGCACTCTCCTCTGCGACCGAGGCTGCCAACCTCGTGCTGAAGATTGACGACATCATCTCTGCTGGCGACCTCTCCACCGAAGGCGAAGAGGATGCTGGCGGACCCGGCGGACCTGGCGGCGCGCCCGGCGGCATGGGCGGCATGGGCGGCGGCATGGGCGGCATGATGTAGGCGAGGTCGAGCAGAGCGAGACCTCGGTACGGTGAGCGGGGAACAAACGTGACCCGCGAGCCAGCCACTTTTTCCGTCGTCGGGTGCCGGGCGCGCTTCCGGCGCGCACCGCACCCCTCCTCGGAAAAACTTGGGGAAAAAGGCTGCTCGCGGCCGGTAGGCCGCTCGCAGGTGCTATCGGAGTCGCTAACCGCACAGCAGACCTGCCCTTCCCCGCTGGCGTGCGATAAAACGCACGCCCGGCCACCGCAACCACACCATATTTTAATTTCTGAATGCTCTCTATAGCGACTCGCTACCGACTGTTAGCGAGTTCGCAACAATGGTCGTTCAGTCTCAAGTAGTGGTATGTCCGGCACCGCCGATATTCCGCCGCTGGGTCAGTGTCCGCTCTGCGGGGAGACGATTCCCGTCGACAATCTCGGGATGACATACCGTCCGGCCCACGGCTGGCCCCGGATGCTCGCCGAGTGCCCCGACTGCGAGTCGGCGGTCCATCCCGAGTGACCCCCGCGAGGTCGTAGCGACCTTTTAATAGGCGTCCGCTCCGTCCGATGGACGAATGCGCACGTTCGAGTCTCTCGACCGGCTGCCGCTCGGAGGACTAACCCGCCGACAGCGGCTGTTGGTCGTCTACGTCGCTGGACTCGTTGCGGTCGTGGGGCTGTACACGCTCCTCTACTTCGCTGGGATGCGGTTTCTTGAGGACCGCCCCCGAACCCTCTTTCACTCGCTCCAGATCGTCACCGAGACGATGACGACCACCGGGTACGGCGCTGACTCGCCGTGGGTGACGCCGTGGATGAATCTCTTCATGGTGACGATGCAACTCACCGGCGTCGCCATCGGCTTCGTCACGCTCCGGGTGCTGATCATTCCGCTGTTCGAGCGGACGCCGATGAACCTCGACGACCGGCTCTCGACGAAACGCGACCACGTCGTCGTCGCGGAGTACGAGCGAGATACCGGGGTGTTACTCGACGAACTCGAACAACTCAATGTCAGCTACGTCCTGATCGAGTCCGATGAAGCGGAGGCGAAACAGCTCTCCGACGAGGGGTATCAGGTCATTCACGGCGACGCCGAAGAGCGTACTGACCTCGACCGAGCGACTATCGGCCGCGCATCGATACTCATCACCGACGCCGGCGACCGCACGGCCAGTATCGTCCTGACAGCACTGGAGGCAAACGAAGATCTCCGTGTCATCAGCTTCACCGAGTCGACTCGTCGAACGGCGGCGCTCGCGGAGATTGGTGTCGACCGGAGTGTCGCCCCACACGCACTGATCGGACAGCGTCTCGCCGAGAAAGCGACGACGCCCATTGCCGTCGAGGGGTCTCCCAGTGACGACGAGATCGCCATTCGAGAGGTGCTCGTTCGCCGTGAAAGTACGCTCCACGGCGTTCGAGTCGGGGACTCCCCGATTGCCCACCACCCGAATTTGACGCTGGTCGCCGGCTGGTTCGACGGCGAGTTACGCCTGCCACCGTCGCCCGACGACCTGCTCACCCCCAACACCGTACTGGTCGTCGCCGGCCCGGCGTCGGAAATCGACGACCTCGCACGGGAAGTGGGCGGTATCCGAACACCCAGTCAGTCGAGACACTCCAGGGCCATCGTCGCGGGACTGGGTGAGGGCGGCTCGGCGGCCGTCGAAACCTTTTCCGCGGGCTGTAGTGTGACGACTATCGACGCTGACCCAACGACCGACCCCGACGTGCTCGGTGACGTGACTGAACCCGAGACGCTCCAGGCGGCGGGCATCGAGTCGGCGACGGCACTGGTCGTGACCGTCGACGACGACGCGATTGCACTGCTGACTGTGGCGATGGCCCGAGCGCTCTCAGACGACGTGGAGATTCTCGCCCGGTTGACCGACGCCGAGAAGACCTCCCCAGCGTTCCGTGCCGGTGCCGACTACGTGCTCTCGGTCCAGCGGGTGTGTGCCCGTCTGGTCGCCTCTGAAGTCCATGGCGAGCGCGTCATGGACCCGACCAGCCAGATTCG
>JAZKTK010000109.1:0-9730 GCA_036625595.1 Haloarculaceae archaeon
GAAATCTTTGCGCCATCTAATCTCCTGGCGGTCGATACCAATCTCGTCGGTCAGTTGAGTTCCATCTACCTGTTTTCGATTACTAGATGTAATCTTCTGTTTGCCATTTTGAGACATATTACCAACAATTTTGGAGCAGATGTATAAAAGAAATGGCCAAAATTTAGGGTATCTTTTCGTAGCGTAGTATCAAAATTCGGTATGAGCGAGCCGTGAAGGCAGAAATCAGTGAGTTCTTATGAAACTAGAATTCATACCGATTCGTATCTCACAGATAATTGAATTATTAATCAATACATTAATATAATGATACAATGGCTTGATGAGTGTAGGTTCTGGCATCACCAACCAAAGATGGTCGGTGATGGGACGACCATTTACCGCAGTGGTGAACCAGTCGTTGATACTCTGTCCGAGAGAGCATCCGGACAACCACCAGCAGAAGCAATTATTGAAGCGGTGGCAGCGGCAGCCGGAGCCGATTCAGTGGAACTCCGATTCGACGCTGTCTGCGTCTGAGAGCAGTTGGCGCACAGTCCGAAGGTATCGAGGCCAATCTTGGGAGCCCAGCGCCAGTCGATTTCCGTATGCGACTGGATAGCGTCCTCGCAGGCTGGCGTCGGCTCGCGCTCCTCGAGAACGCTCAAGCCAGGCACCTCCGTTTTGCGACAGAAGTTTCTCGGCGTTTGTGAAAAGCCGAAACCGGCAGAAGCAGCCGGCTTACTTTTATATGTAGTGGGCTCGGAGGGATTTGAACCCCCGATCGGCTGATATCTCCGGTTGCGCCTCGGAACTCCAGAGGGTCATCAACACGGCCGGTGATCAGCCGGGCCGCTCAGTATATCAGCTGGAGTGTCGTCCCAGGCGCGTAGCCTCTGGAGTCAGCCGCCTTCCCGGACTAGGCCACGAGCCCGCACTCACCCCTTTGTCGAATCCCCCTAAAGGAATTTCGATTACTCTCGGTCAGTTTCGTGCCAGTCACACTCTTGGCACTTCCAGCCAGTCACGAACTCCATCGCCGTCGGCATGTAGCCGACTTCGAGCACGTTTTCGCCGCATTCTGGGCAGTCCCTGTCTGCATCTTCGATTGGCTCTGCATCCATCACGTCTTCGCCTTCGATAAGTGCGGCCAGGCGCTTCGGGGTCACCATACGGCCCTGGACTACGCGATTGTCTGCCATAGGGTTCGTTGGGACGTGCGCATCCCTAAAGCTTCGTTTCGGGACTCACAACCAGGGCAGACGTTCGTCGTCGTAGTCGCTGCCGTCGCTCTCGACGCGTTCGTCGACGGGTTGCGTGTTAGGGTTGCCGCCGTTAGACAGTGCAGCGGTGATGTCGATGTCGTCGGGCTCGTACTCCCAGTCGCGCTCGCGGGCGCGACCAGGGTCGAACGCGAAGATAGCAGTCACGACCAGCACCGCCAGCGCCAGTGGTGCATTCGACGGAATGATGCCGTAAATCGAGAGCGGCAAGACACCGAGTGCGACGGCACTCCCGAAGCGAAAGCGGTCCAGGTCGACCGCGTTGCGAAGCCACGGACTCACCAGCGCGACGAGGAGGGCAAACCCGACGCCGACACCCGCCGCCGCAGCGGCACGGACCATCAGGTCGGGCCGAGCATCGACGACGAGCGTCGCACCCGCGGGGTCGACACTGGCAACCAGGCCGAGTGCGACGATAACCGCCGGTCGGGGGAGATACTCGCCGATTCGTGCGCTGGCCGTCGATGCGGCGACTGCGAGGATGACGACACCTGCAAAGCGCTCGAAGACGGCGAGGTTGAGCACGCCAGCGAGCGTCGGCGCAAGTGCGGCCTCGACGATTGCGAGCGTGATGACCACTGCACCGACGCTGAGGACGATGCGGCCCTGTCTGCGCGGCGTATCGTCCATCTCGGCGATGATGACGGCGACCATCGCGCTCCCGCCGAAGACGAGCAGACCGACTTCGAGGATGCCCGTCACACTGTCGAGTGCCCCCGCGAGGACGAGTGCGGGAAACAGTCCATCGACGAGGGGCAGACACATCACGATGGCCAGCAGTTTCGTCGCATCCCCGACCTGTCGCTCCAGAGAGAGCGCAATCGGGTGTTCAGAGCTACTCATCGCTGCTCAGCGGTGGCCGTCTCCTGCGGCCAGTGGGTGGGAACGTATCCGCCGTGGCTGCTGGTCCGCCACGGGGTTCGTCTCCGCCCCAAATGTGTGTTCCACCGAAAATGTATTCGCCGTGCTCACACTGGAACACGACGATTTCGAGCCGCTGCGTCCGCTGGTGGAACTGGCGGAGTACATACACGCAAATATTGGCTGTTCCGATAAAAGGATTGTGTGGTAATTGACATCACACCAAACGTTCGGTGATGGAACCTCGATGGAACTGTATTGATATCAGAATTCGGCCACCAAAGTACAGAAATGTCCATTATCGACCGGGCCGATTGTATGGTACCATATCCGACCAGCTGTTTCGGGTCGTGACTGCGGCCTAATACAATCTCGCAACCCTTTTTATCAGCCCCCGATGACGCTTTACATGGCGAACGATTCAGAGCCCTTCTCAGAGAAACTCCGTGTACCAGAGGCGCTGACATTCGACGACGTGTTGCTGCGACCAAAAGAGAGTCACGTCGAACCCGACGAGGCCGACACTACCTCGCGTGTCTCAAAGAACGTCGAGGTGAATGTGCCAGTTCTCACGGCTGCGATGGATACCGTCACCGAGGGAGAAATGGCAATCGCGATGGCTCGCCAGGGTGGGCTGGGTGTCATCCACCGCAACATGACTGTCGAAGAGACTGCCGCGGAAATTGAGCGCGTCAAACGCGCCGACGAGCTCATCATCCGTGACGTGGTCACTGCCTCGCCGGATCAGACTGTCCGGGAGGTCGATCAGATGATGAGTCGACAGGGGGTCTCCGGTGCGCCCGTCGTCGACGACAACGGCAAAGTGCTGGGTATCATCTCCGGGACAGACATCCGTCCGTACCTCGAAGTCGGCGAATCCGACGCCGTCCGCGAGGCGATGACCGACGAAGTCGTCACCGCGGCCGAGGACGTTTCCCCGCGTGAAGCGCTCGAACTCATGTACGAGCACAAAATCGAGCGCGTCCCCATCGTCGACGACGCCGACCGACTCGTCGGACTGGTCACAATGGCCGGCATTCTTCAGCGCCGCGAATACGACCAGGCGGCCCGCGACGAGGACGGTCACCTCCGTACCGGTGTCGCTGTCGGACCGTTCGAGGCCGAGCGTGCTCAGGTCGCCGACGAAGCCGGTGCTGACGTTATTTTCATCGACTGTGCGCACGCGCACAACATGAACGTCATCGAGAGCGCCCGGGAAATCAAAGCCGAAGTCGACGCCGACGTGGTCGTCGGCAACGTTGGCACCCGGGAAGCCGCCGAAGACGTCGTCGACTTCGCCGACGGTATCAAGGTCGGTATCGGCCCCGGTTCTATCTGTACGACCCGGGTTGTCAGCGGTGCTGGAATGCCCCAGATTACGGCCATCTCCCAGGTCGCTGACGTGGCTTCCCAGCACGACGTTCCCGTCATCGCCGACGGCGGCATTCGGTACTCCGGTGACGCGATCAAGGCGGTCGCTGCAGGCGCAGATGCTGTCATGCTCGGTTCGTACTTCGCCGGGACTGACGAAGCTCCCGGCCGCGTCATCACGATGAACGGTAAAAAGTACAAGCAGTACCGTGGTATGGGGTCGGTCGGTGCGATGAAATCCGGCGGCGGTGACCGTTACCTGAAAGACGACAATGAGGACGAGGAGTACGTTCCGGAAGGTGTCGAAGCTGCTACACCTTACAAAGGAACAGTCGAATCCGAACTCCACCAGCTCGTCGGCGGAATGCAATCTGGGATGGGCTACGTTGGTGCAGAGTCGATTCCGACGTTCAAAGAGCGTGCGGAGTTCGTCCGCGTCTCCGCTGCCGGCCAGAAGGAGAGTCACCCACACGACGTGGTCATCACCGACGAAGCACCCAACTACAGCCCGGAAAACTGACGCGAGCGGTGCCTGACCGCCGGCACGAACTCGCTCAGTTCAGGCCTTTCCCTGCGGTCTGACAACTCGGACTACAGTACCCGTTCTGTGCCGCTTCTGCGTCGGGATATGCTTTGAAATCGCCGCCACAGTGCTCACAGGTGTAGGTTTCGAAGTCCGACATACACGACTCAGTACGACGCTCGATCTGAAATCATTTTTCCATTCACCGGTTGGCGACTGCCCGGAGACATCCCTGTTCAGCCACAATATTCAGATACGACGACCAGTAATATCCCTTCGATGACCGAGTACGAGTTGCGTCAGGTCGGCGGCGACGCGACACTCACCGACGCCCACGCTGTCCGCCGGGCGGTCTTTATCGCCGAGCAGGGTGTCTCGGAAGACGTCGAGATGGACGACAAAGACGAGGATGCGACGCACTTTGTCGCGGTCGTCGCGACTCACGGCAGTCCAGTCGGGACGACACGACTCCGGGCTGTAGACGAGGACACGGTCAAGATAGAGCGGGTTGCCGTCCTGCCTGACCACCGCGGCGAGGGGCTGGGACTGCGTCTGATGGAGCGTGCCGAAGCGGAGGCACGTACGCAGGGATACACTCGCGTTCGCTTGCACGCACAGTCGTCGGTCGAGGGGTTCTACGAGCGTCTCGGCTACCGGACTAGCAGCGAAGAGTTCGAAGAAGCAGGCATCCCGCACGTCGAGATGACGAAGGACCTCTATAGTAACAACTGAAACGATTTACACACCGACCGCACCGCCCTCGTGCGGTCGTGTGTGCAATGGCTTTCAGTGGCTACTATAGTGTAGCTCGCGACCAGGCTGCCATTCCGATGTTGTGCGGTGCCTGAAATCAATGCACACATCGGAGGCAGTGTCGTTCAC
Organism: Haloarculaceae archaeon; assembly: GCA_036625595.1. Classification (GTDB taxonomy): domain Archaea; phylum Halobacteriota; class Halobacteria; order Halobacteriales; family Haloarculaceae; genus Salinibaculum. Next base: position 4,900 of record JAZKTK010000109.1, read on the forward strand.
TCCGCAATCGGGAGCTCCACCACGAAAACCGCGCCTTCAGGGTCGTTGTCATCGGATTGTCTCGGACTGTCTGCGTTGTCTGCCGCCCCCGCTCTGTCCTCGACCCACACGTCTCCGCCATAACTGTCTACGAGTGTCTGGACCAGGTACAGGCCGATTCCCGTCCCCTCACTTTCAAGACCTTTTTCGCCTTTGTCGAAAATCTCGTCTTTGAGATCGTCGGGGACACCAGGACCGTTGTCAGCGATGGAAACGACCGCCGTACCGTCACGTTCCATAACAGAGATGTTCACTGTTGGTGTCGCCTTGTCGTTGTGTTGGATCGCGTTTTTCAGTAAATTGCGAAAGAGCGAATCCAACATATCGTCGGCGCACACTGTAACATCTGGGATTCCGCCATCAACGGTGATGAGGGCTTCAGCGTATGCCGAACGGATTTCGCTAAGTTCACCTTCGAGCGCGTGTCGCAATCTGACAGGATGTTGCTTCGCGTCTGTCGAAAGCATGACGTCGGCCATATCACGTGCTGTCTTGGTAAGTTCGACCGCGTTTTTACTGCTATCGAGAACTTTCTCGAGGAACTCCTGCCCCTCCTCGTCAATGTGATCGGTAAGCAAGTCTCCGTACGCTAACACCACCTGGAGATCATTTCGGATGTCGTGTCGAACGACCTGGTTGAGGAGATCCAGATCATCTCGTTGGGTCTCTAGCTGTTGTTCGTACGCCTTACGTGCCGTGATATTCTGCACAGCGCCGTCGTAGACTGTGTTCCCGTCCACTTCTCTCGAGATTGCCGTCACCTCGCCCCACAGTTGCTCTCCTGAGAGTGTTTCGAGTTCGAGTTCCTCACTTTGTACGACGCCCTGCTCAAGAAGCATATCGCTGAACCGTTTCCGGTCACCTGGATCAACATACAGTTCGTCAACTGTCCGGTTCCGAAGGTCGTCCTTCGATTCGGCATCGAAGATATCGACCATCGCGTTGTTCACCAGCGTGAACTCTCCATTAGGGCCGGGTGTGGTCTGGTAGACACCGATCGGGAGGTTCTCGACGAGACGCTCATATCGTTCAAGCGTTCGTTCGCGTTCTTTGCGCTCCGTGATATCCTGAAAGATGCCACGCACCAATTCTGTGTCGTCGTTTTCGTCCGTGATGACCTCACCACGAGACCGTACGTCGCGCTTTTTCCCGTCAGCACGAACCAACTTGAGGTCGATATCGTACGACTCGCCGTCTTCGATCGCCTGTTCTACCGCGGTCCTGATGGTTTCACGGTCGTCGGGGTGGTAAAAGTCGATGGCCTCCTCCATAGTCGGGTCATACGTCTCGTCCACGGCGTGGATCCGCCGGACGCCGTCAGACCACATTAGCTCCTCGGAGCTTGGGTCGTATTCCCACACACCGATATCAGCGATATCTTGGGCGCGATTGAACAGAAACTCCTGACGTTCGAGTTCCCGCTCGCGGGCCTTTCGGTCGGTGATATCACGATAGAGCCAGAGGTTACCACCACCAGTAGGTAGTTGATACGGGACGAAACTCCGTGCCAACGTTCGCCCGTCTGCTAATTGGAGTTCCTCGTCTAATACCAGCTCACGACGCTGGAGTAGTTCCTCAGTACGCTCAACGAACGCATCGGAATCCTCAAAGAGCTCGCTTATTTGCTGGTTGATTTCCTCACAGTCCCGTCCCACGAGGTTAGCACAGGACAGGGAGGTGTCGAAAACGTCACAGAGCGCCTGATTCGCAGCAAGGATTTCCCGATTATCGTCTTCTGTTAACATCCCAACCGGAAGATTCTCCAGAAGCGTCGAGAGGACCGTATTGGTTCGTGCCAGTTCCTGCTGGCGCTCTTTTCGCTCGCTAATGTCCCGACTCAACGCAATATACCGTTCCTTGCCGTTGAGTTCGATTTTGCTCAGCCAGACCTCCACTGGGAACGTCGATGCATCTTTTCGTCGGTATGTGCCTTCGACTTTTTTCCGGTCTCCGACTACCATTTCGTCCCAACTGTTCAGCAGTTCTTCCCGGCTGAACCCTGCCTCGATGTCTGTAATGTTCATCGACCGAAGTTGTTCACGCGAGTAGCCGAGGTTGTCAACGAGTTGGGCGTTCACCTCGATTAGCTCGCCCTCACCGTCGTGAACGGTGATGGCATCCGGTGATTCGTCGAAGAGGACGCGAAGTCGTTTGCGGCTCTCCCTGAGTTCCGTTTCACGCTGCTTGCGAGCCGTCACGTCGCGGACGACAGCGATCAGACTTCCCTCATCGACTCTCGTGAGCGACAGTTCCTGCGGAAACATCGTCCCGTCCTGACGAACGCCAGTAGCTTCCCCTCGCCATTGGCCGTTCGTTTCGAGGGACGGCAGAATCTCGTCAGCGAACCGCTCCCGTTCGGCCTCTTCGTAGCACGTCTGCCATCCCTCCCCCTCGAAAGCGGCGGCGGTGTCATAGCCGTAGATGTCGGCATACGCCTGGTTTGCATAGACGTGTTCGTGGTCAGTATCCAGAATAGCCATCCCGTCCATCGAACTCTCCATCGCTCTGCCCTGCTGGATGACATTTTGAGCACGTTCTCTCGCAGTGATATCGACGTACAGCGCGAGGGTACCGACGATTTCGCCCTCGGTATTTCGGCGTGGGGATGCTCGCATTAGCGTCGAGAGGGTCGTCCCATCGGCGGTGAGCAGTTCCCGCTCTTCCTTTACGAAATTACCTGCGAGCGCCCGATTGTACCCACCTTCTTCGAGTAGTGCCCCGGTCGACGGTTCGGTATACACCTCGGTGAGCGGCCGATCGATCAGCTCAGTCCGTGTAAAGCCAATTTTCTCGGCAAACTGTGCATTGCAGTCCTCAATAACAGGAGTACCGTCACTACTTCTAGTGAGGACAAACATTACCGGCGCTTCCTCGAACAACTCACGATACTGTTGCTCGTGTTTCTCCTGTAAATCAACCCGGTGATACGTGTGTGCGACCGTCTGACCGAGTTCTTGAAGTAGCTCTTGTTCGCCGGCGCCGAAAGCCTGGCACCGGTCAGCGTAGATGTTCAATACACCATAGAACGTGTCGTCATACGTCAGTGGGACAGCAGCGCTGGATCGGTACCCGCGTTCGAGTGCTGCATCGCGCCAGGGTTCGTACCCTGGATCCTCCGGGATGTTCTGCATGACTTGCATAGAACGAGTTTCGATTGCCCTCGCTGTGGGTCCACGTTCCGCTGCATCCTCGTCAAACGGGATTTCGATGTTCTCTAGATAGTCCAGTCCGATCCCGGCCGCCCTGCGGGGCCGAACCTGATCGTCGCCCGTCGTGTAGTCACCGATCCAGGCGAATATAAATGGATCAGCGCCGGCGAGTGCCTCGCACACCGCTGCGTCAATCTCCGCCTGCGTCGTGGCCCGGACAAGTTCTGATTGAACATCTCGGACGAGTTGACCGATCTGTACCTGTTTCGATGATTGCTGTGAGCCGTGCTGTGACTCAACCAGAGAGAGGATATGCGGAACAAGTGTTTCGTGGTCAGGTTCCCCGTCGGATTTTGTAACGTATTCATTGACACCGGCCGAGATTGCCTCGCTTGCGACTTGCTCTGATCCGGAATCAGTATAGAGAATAAATGGGAGTGCTGGCGATTGTTCACGAATCCGGGAGAGTAACGCAACCCCGTTCATCTCAGCCAATTCATACGCAGAAATGACACAATCGATGTCTGTACGCTGGATACGTTCAAGCGCAACGGTCGGGTCGGTCTCTGAAAGCACGGTGAGTCGCTCGTTCGACTCTTCGAGAGAGACTACCGCCTTGTCCAAAGCGTGGGCGTTAGTACCAATAAAAAGGACGGTAATATTATCTCTCATTATACTGTAGTGTGTTCATACAACTTATAAAATTCATCAAATGGAGATTTATATTATGCCGATAGTGATTGGCAGATTTGATGTTCCAGTTACAGTTTATGTGTATTTTATAGAATTGTTTAATTGGTAGCATCGGTTTGCTCTGCTGTTTTGACTACCTCGTCGAGTGACCGGTCAGGTGGCCCAAGTATCGAGGGAATGACTTGCATGCAGCGGCCCGCCGATATCGGCTTCGGGCGACTCCGATGCTACAGTAGATTTTGAACGTTGTTGCTCAATCGACCGGGGGCCGTCCTTCGGTCGATGCGTAAACTGATTTAAATCTACTACATTACCGGTGGGACACCGATCGGACCATCATTAGTTAGCTCTAGTCGTCGCGGGTTTTCAGCCACTCGTCGAGCAACGTCCGAATTGCCGCTTCGCGGTTGTCACGGTGGTCGCTGAATGCCTTGGCGTCGATGGCTTCGAGCGTCTCCTCGTCGAATTCGAGTGTGACTTCCTCCATATCGCGTAGAACCTCTTCCATACCAATACGGGATTGTCGTGGGGGGTGAAAAACCTCAGTCAGACGTGCCGCTGACAGGCGGTTTTGGTTGGCTCTTCTTTGAGACAACGAGACGTAAGATTTGAACCGCGGTTCAAATCTATCTGTCCGTTCATTTGCCGTCTCACTGCGTTCGACGGCTCAGTACACGGGCCGGAAGGGAGTGAGCGGACCACTGGTCCGCGAACGTCGATAGACGGAGTCTATCGGAATTTGAACCACGGTCGGAGCAAGCTCCTCCCTGATGCAAACCCTTCGAGCGTTTTCACTGCTCACTATCGTTCGGAGGAAAACGGGTCGGAAGGGATTTGAACCACGCACAGACGTGCTCGCTCCGCTGCGCGCGACTGCTCTAGTTCAAATCCTACCTGGCCGCGTCGCTCGTCACGTCCGTTCCTCGCAAAAACGGGCCGGAAGGGATTTG